>JAUWCW010000344.1 GCA_030609125.1 Candidatus Rokuibacteriota bacterium | reverse complement strand
GCAGCACCGTCGGGGCGATGTCCGAGAGCTTCCCTCTTCCGGGAAGTTTTCTCTCCCGCGCGTCGCGGGCGACGTAGATGAGTTCCACGGGACAGACGCTGTGGCTGGTCTGGGCCTTGCCAGTCTCGTGGTTGACCATCTGTTCCGCGTTTCCGTGATCGGCGGTGATCAGTACGTGGGCGTCCATTTCCAGGAGCTTCTCCACCAGTCTCCCGACGCACTCGTCGACGACCTCTATGGCTTTTCGGGCGGCCTCGAAGTCTCCCGTGTGCCCCACCATGTCCCCGTTGGCGAAGTTCACCAGAATGAAGTCGAACCTCTCGCCTTCCAGCCTTGCAAGAAGCGCTTCCGTCACGTTGTACGCCTCCATCTCCGGGTGGCTGGCGAAGGTGGCGGGATCGAAGCGGCCCTTGATCTCCACGTCAACCTCCCCCTCGTAAGGAGTCGTCGACTTGCCGTTGAAAAAGCTCGTGACGTGCCGGAACTTCTGCGTCTCGGCGATGCGAATCTGCCGCAGGCCCGCCTCCGACAGGACCTGTCCGAGAAGGTTCTCCATGTTCCCGTCAGCATCCATGGGCTGAACGAGGTAGTTCTCGAATTCGTCGTAGTACCTCGTCAGTCCCAGGTAGTGAACCTCCGGCCGCCTCACCGGCTTCCCGGGATACCCGGGATCGATGAAGGCCCTCGAGAGCTGTATGGCCCGGTCCTGGCGGTAGTTGGTGTGGATCACGCAGTCGCCGTCCCCGATCCCCCGGTAGTCTCCCACCTTGTGGGGGGGGATGTACTCGTCGAACATGGTCACGCCGTCCGGCGTTTTCCGGTGCGCGTAGGAGGTCTCCACCGCTTCCCGTGCCGTGGCGGCCTCGATACCCTCGCCCGCCGCCATGCAGTTGTAGGCCCGGTCCGTCAGCCGCCAGTTCTTCGACCGGTCCATGGCATAGTACCTGCCCATGACGGTGCCGATGCTGCAGCCGCCTGTTTCGGTCATGGCCTCCTCGAGCTGCCGCAGGAAGCCGAGACAGCTCCGGGGAGAAGTGTCCCTCCCGTCGAGAAAGGGGTGAAAGACGATCGCCCCTTCCGGAAACTCCGAGCGGGCCCGGGCGGCGATCCGGAAGAGCTGGTCCTGGTGGGCGTGGACTCCCTGGTCCTGGAGAAGGCCGAGGAGGTGCAGTCTTCCCCGGCGGGACTTCCACTGCCTCATCAGATCGGTCCACGCCGCAATCTGAAAGAGTGAACCGTCCCGCAGGGCGTCGTCGATTCTCCTCATCTCCTGGACGACGACCCGCCCTGCACCCATGTTCAGGTGTCCCACCTCGCTCGACCCCTGATAGCCCTCCGGCAGGCCCACGGCTTCACCGGAAGCATCGAGGATGGTCCAGGGGTAGTCACGGAGGTAGCGGTCGATGTTGGGGGTGTGCGCCGCGGAAACGGCGTTTCCCTCGGGGTCGCTTCTGTGACCCCACCCATCGCGAACTATGACACAGACCGGTCGCACATCAAATCTCCCCGATGAATCTTAGCCCAGGCGGGAGCGTGACACAACATGGAGAGGCATGGTTTACAATACAAGACACCATGAAGAGCGCCGCGCCGGATTTTCCCGGGAACTGGGACGTCATACGCGTCGCCTCCCGTCCGGAAGTTTCCCCTCTCGAGGCGCACCGGCTTCCGCCGGAAAAATCTATCACCCTCCCGCCGGGCCGAACGGTGGTCGTCGTCAACGACGCCCAGCGCCCCACCCCCACACCGTGGCTCCTGGAGAGGCTCGACATCGACTGGCGGCGGGACGACGTCGCCGTGGCCGTGGCGGCAGGGAGTCACGCCCCCCCGACGAAGGCGGAACTGAGGGAAATCTTCGGGGCTTTCCTCGATGCCGTGCGGCCCCGCCTCACCGTCAACCGCGCCGGGGCGGACGATTTTGACCCCGTGGGCCGAACGGGCCGCGGCACCGACGTCGAGATCAACCGCTGTCTCCGGGGGGCGGACGGCGTTGTCTGCCTCGGCTCCGTCGAGCCCCACTACTTCGCCGGATGGACGGGCGGCCGCAAGTCTCTCGTGCCCGGACTCTGCTCACTCGAGACCATGCGCCTCAACCACCGCCTCGCCATCGAGGGAGGAGCCCCGGGAAGGCTGAGGAATGCCCGGTGCACCTTGACCTGATGGAGGGCATCGGGCTGGTGGAAAAGTGGCTGGGAGGGGCGCGCTGTGAGCTCCTCGGCGTAAACGTCATTCACCACGGCGGGCGCTTCTACGGCTTCTCCTCCAGCCCCCTCCTCTCGACGGTGAGCGGGCTCGTCCCGCGGGGGGTGCAGGTCTACGGGCGCCGCCTTGAAGGCCGCTATGCCGTAGTGGTCTGCCTGGTCGAGCCGCCCCTCGACAGGGACCTTTACCAGGCGCTGAAGGCCTTCGAGAACTGGAAGTCCGCCGTCGCCCCCGGCGGCGTTCTCATACTGGCTGCCTCCTGCACCGACGGAACCGGGCCGCCTTCCTTCCGGCAGTTCATGCAGGAGGCCCCTTCGCTGGAAGAGCTTCTCGCCGGGGCCGATCGGGACTACTCCCTCGGAGACCACAAGCTGGTGAGCTTTCTGCGCTACCTCGAAGGCGGCCGGTCCGTATTCCTCGTCACCCGCCCGGGCCTCCCCTCACCCGCCGTGGGCCTCAGAGTATTCCACGACATGGACGCGGCACTGGAAGCGGCGGCGGCCCGGCTCGGCGGCACCGCCCGGCGAGCGCTGGTGGTGGAAGACGCCGCCCACCTCTATCCCCTGCTCTAGCCCGGATATTTCATGAGCCATCTGCTGCGACCT
>JAUWCW010000252.1 GCA_030609125.1 Candidatus Rokuibacteriota bacterium | reverse complement strand
CATTATTTTCCCACGCAGAAATTGCTGAAGATGCGGTCGAGGATCTCTTCCGTGACCGTCTCTCCCGTGATCTCTCCCAGGGAGGAGAGTGCCGCCCTGATGTCGGAAGCCAGCATGTCGATCGGGCTCTGCCGCTCCAGGTTCTCCTTTGCCCGCTCCAGGGCGGCGAGGGTGCGGCGGAGGGCATCGGCGTGGCGTGAATTAGTGAGGATGGGATCCTCCCCCTCTGGTCGGGGAAAGAGCGATCGGGCGCTCCGGCCCAGGACCCGGCGCAGCTCCTCGAGACCGGCACCGGTTTTCGCCGACGTTTCGACCACCGGCCGATCCTGTGCAAGCTGCCGGACCTCCCCGGCGTCGACGAGAGCGGGCAGGTCGCTCTTGTTGAGCACCACCAGGGAGGGGCGGCATCGGGTGGAGTCCAGCAGATCGCGGTCGCTCTCATCGAGGGGTTCGGAGGAATCGAGAACGACCACGGCGAGGTCTGCCGTGATGAGCCTCTCCCGGCTCCTCCGGATCCCCTCCTCCTCCACCGCATCCCTGGGCGGCCCGAAACCGGCGGTGTCGATGAGCAGGGCCGAAATCCCTTCCAGGTTCAGAGGGCTCTCGACTGTGTCGCGCGTCGTTCCGGGATGAGGAGTGACAATGGAGCGCGAAGAATTCACCAGGATATTTATAATACTTGATTTTCCAACATTTGTTCTTCCGGCGAACGTCACCTGGAGGCCCTCTCGGAGGACTCTCCCCTCCCCTTCCCCCGCCAGGAGCTCCCGGACAGTTCCGATGGCGTTTTCGATCGGGGCCGGCGGGAGCGGCTCCTCCAGGCCCTCGTCCTCCCCGAATTCGATAGTGGCCTCCACGGCGGCCGCCATGTCACCGAGAGAATCACAGAGGGCTCCGATGGCGGCCGAAAGCCGGCCCCCGAGTTGTCCCAGGGCGGCTTCCCGCGCGCCACGGGAGCGGGAGAGAATAAGATCGATGACCGCTTCGGCCTGGGCAAGGTCGAGACGGCCGTTCAGGAACGCCCGCCGGGTGAACTCTCCGGGGGACGCCGGCCGGGCGCCGGCGGCGAGAGAGGAGCCGACGATCCCCGCCAGAACGGCCCTTCCCCCGTGGGCCTGGAACTCGACCATGTCCTCGCCGGTGTAGGATTTCGGTCCGGGCATGAAGACCGTCATGACTTCGTCGATGGCGCGGCCCGAATCCGGATCGTGAAGGCTGCCGAGTGTGAGCCGGTACGGGACCATGCCCTCCGCGGTCTCAGCGCGCCGGCTGCGGAACAGTCGTTTCGTAATGGTGCGGACCGCGGGGCCGCTAAGACGGACGATGCCGATGGCGCCCTCCCCCGGCGGCGTGGCAATCGCCACGATAGTCTCAACCGGGTAAGATTTTCCTGATTCTGTCATGAGAAACCCACAACGCGCTACAAACTCGGCAATAATAGGGATGGCGTCGCCATTTTCGCGAAATATCAAACATGAATCCCCACCCCTTGCATGGGGAACGAACTTTTCAGCCGGGCTGCCGGTTCCCTTCGCCCGAGGGAGAGACGACGATCTGCTTGAAGGTGCCTTCTCCCTCGCTTCGCGTGTCGATCCCCGGCTCTTCCTTGAGGGCGGTGTGAACGAGATATCGCTCGTAGGAATTGAGGGGGTCCAGGAGAACGGGCTCCCCCGACTCCCGCGCCTCCTCGGCGGCCTTCAATGCCATGTCGACCAGGTTGGTTCGCCGCCGCTCCCGATAGCCCTCGATGTCGACGAGCACCCTCACGGGACCTGCGGCTTCGGGGAACTTCCGGGCGGTGATCCGGGTGACGATGGTCTGCAGCGCCTCAAGGGTCTGACCTTTGCGGCCGATGAGAAGACTGCTGTCATCCCCGCAGCAGACATTGAGCAGGATCTGGTCGTCGCGGTGAAAGAGCTCCACTTCCGCGTCCATGCCCATTTCTTTCAGAATCCAGGAGAGGCAGGAGCACGCCTCGGACCCCATTTCCTTCAACTTCCCTTCCTCTACAATCGGCCTGTCCATCACCGGCGGATTCCCTGGGTCAGCACGCTAGCCCCGCTTTTTCTTCTTGCCCTTCGCGGGCGTCTTCTCGCGGATCACGGCCGCTCCGGCGAGCTCGGAGCGGCTTGTCCACTTGCGGACCAGGGTCTGCTCACCGATAGCTATCACGTTGCTGAAGAGAAAGTAGAGGACGAGGCCGGAAGAGAAGTTGAGGAACATGGCGGTAAAGATGATGGGCATGAACATCATCATCTTCGCCTGCTTTGGATCGGCCGAGGTGGGGGACATCCTCTGCTGCAGGATCATGGTCGCTCCCATGAGGAGGGGAGCTATATAGTACGGATCTTTCAGGGAGAGATCGGGGATGTACAGAAAGCTCGCGCCCCGAAGCTCGATGGCATTGTAGAGCACCCGGTAGAGAGCGAAGAAGACGGGAATCTGGATGATCATGGGGGCACAGCCGGCCATGGGGTTGACCTTGTACTGCTTGTAAAGGGCCATCGTCTCCTGCTGCAGGCCCTTCGAGTCGTCCTTGTATTTTTTCTTCAACGCCTGGATCTGGGGCTGGATGGACTGCATCTTCTTCATGGAGCGGTACATGGTCTGGCTGATGGGGAAGAGGGCGAGCTTGACGAGCATGGTGAGGGCGAGAATCGCAAGGCCCCAGTTGCGAAGATAACCGTAGAAGAACTTCAGGATCGAAAGAAAGGGAAGGGCGAGCCAGGAGAACCACCCGTAGTTGACGCTCTTGTCAAAGCCGAGATCGTAACTGAGCAGGCGGTCCTGCTCCTTCGGCCCCAGGTAGGCGATGAACTTGTAGGTGACGATCTGGTTGGGAAGGATCGTGATCGCTTCGGCCTGCAGACCGACCTCGAATTCCGAGGCCGCGTCCTTGCGGACGAAACCGGTGAGCTGACCGTCCAGACCGGCCAGGGCGGTCAGGAAATACCGGTCCCCGATACCGACCCAGGAAACCCTCCCCACGTTCTGGCTCTGACCGGCGCCCTTCACCTTCAGCTTGTCGATCTCCCCGTTCACGAAGGCTATCGGCAGCGGCTTGTCCTGTCCGCTCGTCGTCCGGTGCAGGTCGAGGCCGGGTCCGAGTCCTATCTCCCAAGAGACGGTTCTGGGCGCCTCACCAGTGTTTTCAAGGGTTATTTCCATGACGACGTCGTAGCTTTCCGGATCGAAGCGGTACTGTCTTTTCAAGACCAGCCCGTACTGATCGACACCCCAGAGAAGAATGCCGTCCTCGTTCTTCTCCATGGCTAGAGGGGCCGAGAAGGTGCTCTGCGAAAGAGGGTCGGTGAACGTCAGCCCCAGCGCTCCCACACCCGCCCGCGGCAGAAGCAGCTCAACCAGCTCACCGGGGGCCTCCTTCGCCTTCTTGCTGTACAAGTAACTGCTCAGACGCCAGCTTCTGATGCCGCCGCGCTGGGTGTCCAGAACGGCGCCGTACAGCGGCCGCTTCACCGGGACACTCAGGCGCTCCGTTCCCGCGGGGGCAGGAGGTGTGACCGCCGCCGACTCCTGCGGCACGGGGACAGGGGCGCCGGGCGCAAGTGCCGGAGGTGCAGGTGAGGCGACCGGGGGGGCCGTGGCCGGCGGCATGGCCGTCGGGGCCTGCTGCACAGCGGGAGGGGCCGGCTGCTCCGGGGGGGGAGAGACTCTCGGCAGGATCACCAGCTGATAGGCCATTATTACCAGCAGAATAAGGAAGACAGCCGATACGGTTTTCTTGTCCATTAGCTCAAGGGCTCCTGGGGTGTCCTATTTGACCGGGTCATACCCGCCGGGATGCAGGGGGTGGCACTTCAGCAGGCGAATCGCGGCCAGGCCGAGACCCTTCACGGCGCCGAATTCACTCACGGCCTCGGCCGCGTACCGGGAACAGCTCGG
>JAUWCW010000241.1 GCA_030609125.1 Candidatus Rokuibacteriota bacterium | reverse complement strand
GCAGGCGCTCATACCTGGGGTTCAGCGACTTGTTATACTCGGGGTTGAGGGACCTGTTGTAACGCGGGTCCAGCTCCCGGTTGTAGAGCGGGTTGATCTGCCGGTTGTAGTCGGGATTGAGACTCCTGTTGTACCTCGGGTTCAGGTCCCTGTTGTATTTGGGATCGTATTCCCGGTCGTAACTCTCTCCCCGGTAACTCCGGTGCTGCGCCGCCGCAGTGAAGGCGGTGAGCAGCACCGTCGCTGCGAGCACGGGAACAGCCATCCGCCCCGCGATGCACCGCATGCCGTTAATTCTCATGACCACCATCCCCTTTGTCAGCAAGAATACCAGCTTTTGCCGCTCCACCCCAGCCTCTCCGGCACGGAGCAGCTCGACGCAGCGGGATGGCCTGCCGCGCCTGTCACACCCTTCACGGCGGCCGCCAGGCGCACCTCATCAGGGAGGAGAACCCTCCGGGAGGGCCGGTGTGGAAAAATGGCATGAGGTTTGAAAACAGTCTCTCCGGGGGACGATGTATCGGAGGGTGCCACAAGGACATCTCGTATAGTCGCTGACCGCGGGAGACGGACGCGAATCGCGGAATTTCACCGAGTCAAAGAGTGATTTTGCCCAGTGCGCCCAACGTGATCTTTCTCTTGTCACGGTTGTAAGCACTTGTGTTGGAAGGTGTTTTTTCTTTCTTCCACCATGAATCCGCCCTTTGGAAAATCTGGTGTGCTATTTGCTTAAACAAGCTGTATGGCAGTGCATCTGGAAACGAAGTCCACGGCTTTTGCGTTCTGCTGGGAAGAGAAAAAGTGCGACAAGCCCTGCTCCATACGAGAGAGGAGAGTCCTCTTCTGCTGGAGGGCCATGAGTGAGTACGACTCCCGGACTCCCCGGTACTGTGACCCCTGCGGATACCGCCGCAAGTGGGTGGACGGCGAGTACACCGTCGAGGCCTTTGTTGAGAAGTACAACCGCCGCTCATCTCCCAGGAGGGGGAAGAAGGTTCTGGTCATCGACGACGATCCGCACATCCTCTACGCCCTGGAAGAGACTGTGCGCCATCTCGGCCACGAGTGTGTCTCGGCCTGCGATGCCGAGGACGGTCTCGTTATGGCGAAAGGGATCCGGCCCGACCTTATCATCACCGACATTATTCTGCCGAAATTCGACGGCTTCGATCTCTGCCGCCGTCTGAGGGACAATCCCGGGACACGGGACACACCGGTCATCATCGTCACCGCCCGGGACAGAAAGAAGGATGCCGATCACGGCAAGGAAGTCGGCGCCAGGGCCTTTCTCGTCAAGCCGTTCAGCCCCGGGGAGCTGTCGAAACAAATCGACCGCATTCTCACCAGCGTGAGCCCTGAGCCGCGATGACAGACCAGTGCATCTTCTGCCGCATCACCGGCGGGCAAAGTCCAGCCCGCGTCCGGTACCAGGACGACCAGGTGGTAGTCATAGAAGACCTTGCCCCCCAGGCCCCCCATCACCTCCTCATCATTCCGCGAAGACACATCTCCACTGTCCTGGATCTCACTGGTGAAGACAGCCGGCTTGTGGGCCATGTCTATCAGGTGGCGGGGAAGCTGGCGCGGGAGCTCGGCTTTGCGGAAAAAGGCTTCCGCGTCGTGGTCAACTGCAACCGGGACGGGGGACAGACTGTCTGGCACCTGCACTTTCACCTGCTGGCCGGCAGGCGCCTTCGCTGGCCTCCCGGCTAGCAGGTTCATTTACGGGCGTCCCCCCCACGGGCGCCCATTCATGACAGAATCCCCAGGGCCTGACCTTCATCTTATATATATAGCAAAGAGATGCCGAAGGGAGATGGAAGGTATGAAGCGGGTCCGGGAAAAGGAAAAATCCAGGCTTGAACATCGTTGTTTTAATGGTGTTTTCTCGTCACGGAAGGCCCTTTTGTGCAGTTGCCTGGCTGTGGCGCTGATGGCGGTGGTTCCCCACCGGGTGCATGCCGGAGGCGAGGGGGTGGGGAAATCGAAAGCCTGTCTGATTATACCTCCCGACATCAAGAAGGCGGTTGCCGCAAGGACCGGGGGCCTGGTCAGAACCGCCGATCCCATGGCGCCTGCGACGGGTGGACGTGTTGTTTCATTCTTCAAGGGCAAGATGGAGAAGTTCGGGGTCGGCACCCCTGACAGTTTCCGCATCGGTTCGAAAGCGCAGGCGAGACCCGTCGCCGGAGCACAGATGCTCTCTTCCGACCCGATCGGATACTCCGAAGCCATGGAAGGCGATTTCGAACAGGGAAATTTCTTCCCCACAGTCGGCTACTTCAACAGGGCGTCCAGGGATGGGACATCGGCCATTGCGGTCGGTGTCGGACTGAAGGGGCCCTCGGGCTCTCCCGACGGTGACCCGCCGGGTAACCCCTCCGCCGGTGTCGCGCTCATGATCGGTTTCGGCTTCTGATAAGGGCTCGCGCAGTTTCCTCCCGGCGGCGCCTCATAATTTGTCTTTTCTCCACCGATGCGCGATAATGCGCCGCTGCGGCGGTCGATCGCTTCCACCACGGCCGCAGGAATCACCCGACTGCTGAACAGCAGCGCATCGCGCACGAGGATAACAAGGATAAAGTGAGAATCGTACTGCTCGGACCTCCGGGAGCCGGCAAGGGAACGGTGGCGAGACTTCTTTCCTCCGGCAGCGGAGCGGTCCAAATATCGACGGGAGACATACTCCGCGGCGCCGTCCAGGCCGGCACTCCCCTCGGCAGGGAAGCCCGGGGCTGCATGGATCGCGGCGAGCTCGTCCCCGACAATCTCATCATAGGCATAATGGAAGAGCGTCTCAGGGGGCCCGATTGCCGCAAGGGCTTTCTTCTCGACGGCTTTCCCCGCACCATTTCCCAGGCCACCGCCCTCAGGGAGTTGCTGGGCCGCCTCGACATCACACTCGACTTGGCGGTCAACATGGTTGTCCCAAGGGATGTCATCCTGGATCGCCTCACTACGCGCCGCACCTGCTCCAACCCCGACTGCCAGGAAATTTTCAACCTCAAGACCCGGCCCCCGGCGGAAGGAGCCCGGTGCACCGAATGCGGCGCCCCCGTCGTGCAGAGAGACGACGAGACTGTCGATGCCATCAGCAGGCGACTGGAGATATACAACGAAAAGAGCTCACCGCTGGTCGAGTTCTACGCGCAGGAGGGCCTGCTTTTCACCACCACGAGCCTCACGAAGGAAGAGTCGCTGAAAGACATCACCGAGGCCCTCGGCCAGGCGCCGCGATCTACTCGTTGAGGCTCCAGTCGTAGTCGTCCCGGAACCTTCCCTTGAAAGTCTCCAGCTTGCTCCGCAGCGGCTCCCTGGCGTAGATCAGCAGGTGCTCGATCACCCCCTCCTGTGAGCCGCCGAAGTCCACCTGAAACCAATCGTATATGCTCGACACGGTCAGCTTCTTCCCCTCCAGACGGACTCCACGGGGGTGATTGACGTAGGCGGAGGCGCCCTCGTTCAAGAGGCGCTCGGTGTTTTCAGCGGCGTACGCCTCCGGCTGCAGGTCGGGGCATCCGATGCTGGCGCAGTTGACGGCGTAGTGGAGGCGGTTGTCCCTCCATATAGGCCTCAGGATACGATGCTCCATGTCGTTGAGCGAGACCTTTTCCCCCTCGATAGTCAGCAGTTTCGCACCCCACGGGCCGTCCGCGAAGAAACCCGGAGAGATGTCGATGTCGCGGATGCTCTTCACCGGATAGTGTTCGAGAACAACCCTTACGGTGAGGGCGTTGTAGAGATTGATCCAGTAGGCTTCCTGCTCGGGACGTGTAAGGCCGGAGACCGCGACGGCCTCCATCTCCCGCACGTATACTTCGAGAATCTCCCGGTCCTCGTCCGTCACCCCCCCGTAGCTGACATGGTTGACTCCCGAAGGGTGGGAGCTGACGACGTAGGTCCGCAGGAAACGGTCCCACGCTGTGTGGTCGACGCGAACCGTGCTTTGGGGGTCGTGCGTCTGCCAGCGCTCCCA
>JAUWCW010000301.1 GCA_030609125.1 Candidatus Rokuibacteriota bacterium | reverse complement strand
TCGAGGACTTTCTCACGGTCCTCACGGAGGCCACTCTCTCGGGAGACCTGAGGAACCTGCGTCACCTGGCGGGATTTGGCCGCCCTTCACCAAGAACGTTCCTCCGGAGATTCCTCAATGATCCCAAGGCCCAGAATTGCCTGACAGCCGTCCTGATTTCGCTCGAAAAGGCAGTTCCCACAAGTGTCCGCATGGGTTTTTCAAAGGTTCCCGCATTCTTCAGCGAATCGGACTTTTCTCACGTCTACCGCGCCGACATAATCAACTACGAGCCCGATTTCAGCCAGCTCACCGACGCCAGGCTCCTGCGTCTCCTCGCCCGGGGACCGAACACGCCGGACCTGTCGCTCTTCGACGAAGATGCTTCGCGCACGAGGGAGGAGGTCCTCAAGGCTTACAAGGAAGAGTCCCTACAGCCTGTCCGAACCTTCTTTCTCGAGATCCTCGCCAAGTGCGAGGACTTCTTCACCGTCCTCGACGACTATGCGGCCAATTTCAGAAGGTTCTTCGACGAGTTTCGCGGAAAAGGGTTCGTCGCCGGCGACACCACCCTCGCCGAGTGGTCTGCTCTCGGGGACGACTACTTCCACATAGAACTGACCAAGTCCTCCCTGATGCTCCCCATCAGCCCCCAGGCCCTCTACTGGGGCCTTCAGGAGGAATACCCCGGGACCCTTGCCAGGCTGAAGGAGCTGCAAGAGATGGCAACCCCCGAGTTCGTCATCTTCGAGCACGAACCCGCCGGTGACGGCCGGAGCGTGCTCATTTCGTGCCGCAACCCCCAATCCCTTTCGGCGGAGCAATTCTCCATCGAGGTCACCCATCATTACGAGACGGCCCGGGTGACCTCCGGGGGGGGCATACGCTCGCAACTGATCCCGGTGGAGGACGGAAAACGGTACCGCTACGACTTCGAGACAGCCGGCGGCGGGGGGCCCGTCTCACTCTCGGTCAGGATCACCTGTGAGGCCCGGTTCTACCCCCGGCCCTTCACGACAGAAAAAACCCTCGAATACCTGCGTGAACCCTAACCTTTCCCGCCCGGATCAGACATTTCCCCGGTCACGGTGCCGGGGATTGGCGGCGATGGTCCCCGCCGCCTTCCAGAGGACCGTCCTGAGATCATGCCGGATAAACTCCATCTCGTGCGGCGGCATCCTCAGTCTTCCCTGCACTTCAACACCGTAGCGCGGCGGAAAGCGATTCAAGCCGAAAGCAAGCGTGTCGGCCCTGCACCGCGAACAGGTGCAGCCCTCCTCCAGCCTCTGCAGGAGGGGCCCCACCATGAGCGCCCCCTCCCGTATGCCGAAATCGACAAGGCGGATTTCCGACCCTTCCGACACCAGGTCCCTCGCTGCATGTCTCGGTCGTGAGTCGACGCGCCGAAGTGCGTCTCGCACCTGTTGGCGCACTTTGGCAGCCTCCACTCTCCCCCCCACCCCGTAGTGCAGCGAAAGACAGTAGCGGACGGGCAGCCTGCAGAGCGACAGGGCAAGCACATCGGCCGCGCAGTGGGGACAGCCGCAGGCGAAATTGCCTCCCCGCGTCATCCCTGTGAGCCAGCGCAGGCTGCCTTCGGCCAGAGAACGGGGGAGCCACGAGGGGGCCGCGTACCTTCCCTGTTTCAGTCTGGCAACCTCCGCCCTCACGACGGTTTCCATCTCGTTCTTGACTTTCACCGCAGCCTCTCGCCGCCTTTCTTCATACCGACAATCTACTCCAGCCGCCCACGGCTTTCCACTTTCCGCCGGCCGACACAAGCGTCAACCCATGCCGAGCTTCTTCATCTTATTCCAGAGTGTATCTCCATTTCCGATTTCCGCAAGGCCGCCCGCAACAGGCCGCCCGCAACGCTTCCGCCCGGCCCTCCTGCCCCGGCACGCCCCTGCCCATGAGCGGTTAACCCGGATATTTCATGAACTTCGTTCTCTCCCTGTCCCGCGCGTGAAGACCGCGTCCCGGAACCCCTGCCCCCACGCCGGCCTTTGCACTTGACCCACGGACCCTGCTCCTTCAGACTGTTCCTGACATATTCAGCGGTGAAACGGAAAGGAGCGAGCATGACAAAAAAGGCTGTTTGCAGTTTGCTGTGCCTGGGAGCCCTTGTCTTTCTCGCGGCGGCATGCGGGGTGAAGGTGCTGCCCGTCGGCGAACCCCCTCGCCTCTCCGGGGAGCGTCTCAAAGGTCTTCTCGACAGTCCCGACGTGGTTATCGTCGACGTGCGCCATGACATCCAATGGGACGAAAGCCCCGCCAAGATTCCCGGGGCAGTGCGCGGAGACGCCAAGAGCGTCAAGTGGGCCAAAAAATACCCGAAAGACACCTTCATCGTCCTCTACTGCGCCTGAGGAGGCGACCAGGCGAGTGCCGGTCAGGCACAGAAGCTGATGGACAAGCTCTATACCAACGTCTGGGTTCTCCAGGGCGGCTGGCCGGCCTGGGTCAGGGGCGGCTACCCGGTGGAGGAGAAATAGCCTCCGCGCTCCTGCCGGCGCTCGACCTGGCCCAGCGGGGCGCGGGCGGCATGCTCACCCGCCGGGACGTGCGCGCCGTCGCCCGCATTCTCGGGCTTTCCCCCGCCGCCGCCTGGGGCGCGGCAACATTCTATTCCATGCACCGCCTCCGCCCCCCAGGCACATACCACCTCCAGGTGGACACCAACGTCCCGGCCCTCCTCGCCGGCGCCGGCGCCCTTCTCGCAAGCCTGGAAGAGAGGCTCGGCATCGCGCCGGGAGAGACGACCCCGAACTCCCTCTTCAGCCTTTGCCGCGTTGAGGACCTCGGCGCCGCGGGAACATCCCCGGCCCTCATGGTGAACGAAACACTCTACGAGGAGATGTCCCCGGAAAAGGCGGACTCCCTCATCGAGAGCCTCACGGCGGGCATCCTTCCTTCCCCGGAGAGACCTTCCCGGTGCGCTACGGCGTGTTCCATGCTTCTCAGAAACTGTTCCCGCCCCGGCTCGGAAACGCTTCCCGGCTACCGCGCGGGGGGAGGCTACAGGGCGCTGGAGACGGCCGTCGGCATGAGCCCCGCTGAAATCATATCCCTTGTGGAGAGGGCGGGCCTCCGGGGCCGGGGAGGCGCCGGGTACCCGACGGCGCGAAAATGGCGCCTCCTGGCCGGTGATAAACGTCCCGTATACCTCATCTGCAACGCCGACGAGGGTGAGCCCGGCACCTTCAAGGACCGCTATATCCTGGAGCGCGACCCTCACCTCCTCGTCGAGGGGATGGCAGTGGCCGCTCGCGCCGTCGGCGCACACAGGGCTTTCGCCTACGTG
>JAUWCW010000075.1 GCA_030609125.1 Candidatus Rokuibacteriota bacterium | reverse complement strand
TGGACTCTTGACACCTGCATAGTGCTGGGTCCTCGTGCCCCGTAAAGAAGGAGCGACCACCGCGGCATTCTTCCGCTCGACAAGAGCAGGTGAAAGGGTAAGAAAAGTTGATGCAGCCGTACGGGGATCAGGACGTATATTTGCGGATGGCGTCGATCAGGTCCTGGGAGGTGACGGGCTTGACAAGATAGGCGTCGGCGCCGACTTCGTAGCCGCTTTGGATCTCATCCTCCTGGGCCGCCGCCGAAAGAATCATCACCGGCAGGTTCTTCGTTTCCGGGTTGTTCTTGATGACGCGGCACATGTCGAGTCCCGTCATCAGCGGGAGCAGGGCGTCGGCGAGAACGAGGTCGGGGGGCTGGCGGAAGAACTCTTTCAACCCCAGAAAGGCGTCGTTGGCGACGGTGACCTCGTAGTTGGCGTTCGCCAGAAAGATCCGGATCAGCTCCAGTGTGTCCCGGTCGTCCTCCACGACGAGAATCCGTTTCTTCCGCGCCGCCGGCTCTTTCCTGACGGGCTCCGGTTCCGGAGCGGAGGAGACCTTTTCCGCGGGGGCGGCCGCGGTTCCCAGGGGGAGGGTGAAGGTGAAAGTCGTTCCCTTGTCGACCTCACTGGTGACGTGCATCGATCCGCCGAGGGCGGCAATTATCATCTTCACGATCGACAGGCCAAGCCCGGTCCCGGCGTGCTTGCGCGTGTCCGACGAGTCCACCTGGTAGAACTTCTCGAAGATCCGGTCGATCCTGTCGGCGGGGATGCCGATCCCGCCGTCGGTGACCTTGATCTCCACACGATCCCCCTCCTGCCTTGCGGAGATGACGATCCGGCCGCCGCTGTTGCTGAACTTGATGGCGTTGGAAACCAGGTTGGTGAAGACCTGGTGGATCTTGTCGTGATCGGCGAAGACGGGAGGGATCCCGTCGGGGATGTCGAGAACGATCTCGAGCTCCTTCTGCTCCTGGTCGTCCTTGAACATCTCGACGGTTTCCCGCGCGTGCTTCGCGATCTCCAGGTTCTCTCTCTTGATGGAAAGCTTGCCGGCCTCGATCCTGGAAAGGTCGAGGAGTTCCTCGATGAGGTGCTGAAGGTGCCGTGCCCGCTTGTCCGCAACCTGCAGGGCCGCCTGCATCTGGTCCGGATCGGGACCGATCTTGCCTTCCAGGATAAGGGAGATGTAGCCCCTCACCACGGAGAGGGGGGTCCGAAGCTCGTGGGAGACCATGGAGAGGAAGGTCGATTTGGACCTGCTTGCCTTGTCGAGTTCGTCGTTGACGCGACGGAGGTTTCCCTCCAGCAGGGCCTTCTCCGTCACGTCTTCCACGAGGAGCAGAAACCGCGCTCCTCCTTCTCCGTCGAGCGCCTTGGCGGTGACGTTGAGGACCTGGCGGATCGGCTCTCCCGCCGGGAAGTAGTCGGCTTTGTGGACCAGCATTTTCCCCGGCGCAAGGGTGAGGATGTTACGCAGCGCGTCACTGAGGGGCGGGCTCACTCCGGCGAGAAACTCGAGGATGTTCAGCCCCGCCGGCTTCCAGTCGGGCGCCTGGCGGAGAATCCGTTTCAGGGAGTTGTTGGCCACCTGGACCAGTCCCTCCTCGTTGAGAAGACAGAGCCCCACCGGTGCGTTTTCGACGATGGCGGCCATCTGCCCCTCCAGCGATTTTTCCCGGTGGATGAGGGACGTGATGTCCTGGACGATGATGATGGCCCCGATGTACTCACCCTCGAGAAAAAAAGGTGAGGCTATGGACCTGGTGACGTACTGCCCGCAGGTGAGCTGGATCGACTCGCTGGTCCCGTCAGGCTTCCGGGGCAGGCTGTCGAGGTAATCGCCGATGGCTTTCTTGTCCTCAAAAAGGTCCTGGACCGGCTTGGCGAAGAGTTGGTGGTCCTTCAGGCAGAGCAGGCGCTGGGCGGCGGGGTTGACGAAGAGGACCCGGTGGTCCTGGTCGATCTCGATAACCCCCTCCTGCATGAGATTGAACATGGAGTCGAAGTGCTGCTTGACGAGGAGGAGCTCCCTGGAAATCTCCCGGGGAAAGAGCTTTTCGACGCCCAGCACCTCCGCCTTCTTCTCCGTCGGCTCGGGCCGCTCCTCGATCCACTTGAGCGTCTCCTGGATGTGTTTGAACGTCTCGTCTATCTTCCCCTTCGCGATGAAGGCGTCGGCCCCGAAAGCGAAGATCCTGCTGTCTTCCTCGGCGGCGATGCCGGAGAGGATGACGATGGGAATGTGGGCGTACCGCTCGTCGGCCTTGAGGATGCGCGTCAGCCGCTGCCCGTCGATCTTGGGCATGACGAGGTCGAGGAGAATGGCGTCGGGGAGGACATCCGCCTCTTCGAGCCTGTCGAGGGCGCCGATGCCGTCGTAGGCCTTGTCGACCTCATACCCTGCCTGGGTGAGAAGATTCCCGACGAGCTCCACGATCGTGGCGTTGTTGTCGACGACGAGGATTTTTCGGACCTTCATGGCAGCATAGATCTTAGGGAGTGCCGTTCCCCTTGTCAATGAGGGTGTGCCGGGGTGGCGGAATTCGGAGCTCTTCTTGACAGTTTCCCTTATTTCCCCTATGGTTAAGCGGTTTTCTTACGAAAAGGAGGCGGGCTCCGTGCGCAAGCCCCGATGGGTCTTTCCCAGGGCCGTCCCTATCGCCGGGGGACACGAGGTCAGGAAACTGCTCAGGGACCTCAAAGTGTCGACGGTCTGTGAATCGGCCCGGTGTCCCAACCGGGGGGAGTGCTTCGGGGAACGGACGGCGACCTTTCTCCTTCTGGGAAGGTCCTGTACCCGGCGGTGCGGTTTCTGCGCCGTTCACAAGGGCTGCCCCGAGGCCCCCGATCCCGGTGAGCCGGGAGCGGTCGCGGAAGCGGTGAGGCGCCTGGGGCTCGACTTCGTGGTGGTGACCTCCGTCACCCGGGACGACCTTCCCGACGGAGGCGCGGCGGTCTTTGCGGAGGTCGTCGGGGAGATTCGCCGCAGGAACCCGGGGGCCTGCGTGGAAGTGCTGGTCCCGGACTTCGGCGGAAGAGCGGGCGCCCTGGAAAGGGTGCTCGCCGCGGCCCCCGAGGTGCTGAACCACAACGTCGAGACCGTGCCGCGCCTCTACCCGGCGGTTCGGCCGGGAGCGGACTACGGGCGGTCCGTCGACCTGCTTCGCCGCGCCGCCGAGGTTCTGCCGGTCACGAAGTCGGGGATGATGCTTGGACTCGGCGAGGAGAGGGAAGAAGTCATGGAGGTGATGCGGGACCTGGCCCGGGCGGGCTGCAGGTCCCTGACACTGGGTCAGTACCTGCAGCCGACGAGAGAGAATCTCGCCGTGTCGAGGTACCTGGAGCCCCGGGAGTTCGCGGATCTCGCCCGTGAGGGACGGAAGACCGGAATCGAGCGCGTCGTAGCCGGTCCGCTGGTGCGGAGCTCATACCATGCCGGTGAGATCTATGCCGGGTTTGTTTCGGCTCGGGACGAGGCGCGCCCGGGAATAGCGGGGAAACTGTAGAAACGGGGGGTATCGTGGAGGAATTCTATCGTATCAAAAGGCTGCCGCCCTACGTCTTTACCATTGTCGACAAGATGAAGCTGGAGGCTCGCAGGCGGGGCGAGGACATCATCGACCTCGGCATGGGCAACCCCGACAGGCCGACGCCCGGGCACATCGTGGACAAGCTCATTGAAAAGGCGAAGGTGGGGAAGAACCACCGCTACTCCGCTTCGGCGGGGATCCCGAAGCTGAGGGAGGCGATCAGCGAGTGGTACAAGCGCCGGTACGACGTCGACATCGACCCCGAAAGTGAGGCGGTGGTTACCATCGGCGCGAAGGAGGGCATTTCGCACCTTGCCCTGGCGACCATCGCCCCCGGCGACCAGGTGCTCGTTCCGACCCCCGCCTACCCGATCCACGCCTACTGCGTGGTGATCGCCGGAGGGGACCTGCGGACGGTGCCTCTCATCGGCGAAGGGGACCTCTTCGAGCGCCTCGAAAAGGCCGTGATGGACTCCTGGCCGCGGCCGAAGATGCTCATCATCTCTTTCCCCCACAATCCGACGACGAAGACCGTCGACCTCGACTTCTTCTCCAAGATCGTCGCCTTCGCCAGGGAGAACAATATCATCGTGGTTCACGACCTGGCCTACGCCGATCTTGTTTTCGACGGCTACAAGGCGCCTTCCCTGCTGCAGGTGCCCGGGGCCAAGGAGGTGGGGGTGGAGTTCTTCTCCCTCTCCAAGTCTTACAACATGCCGGGGTGGCGTGTCGGCTTCTGCGTCGGCAGCCCCCGGATAGTGGGCGCCCTGCGCAGGATCAAGAGCTACCTCGATTACGGTATCTTCCAGCCGATCCAGGTCGCCGCGGTGGTTGCCCTCAAGGGGCCTCAGGACTGCGTCCAGGAGATCGTGGAGCTCTACCGCTCCCGGCGCGACACGCTGGTGAACGGGCTCAACCGCGCGGGATGGCCCGTTGAGAAGCCGAAGGCGACGATGTTCGTCTGGGCCCGTCTGCCGGAGCGCTTTCTCAAGAAGGGGTCCCTCGAGTTCGTCAAGTACCTGCTCAAGGAGGCGAAGGTCGCCGTTTCGCCGGGGATCGGCTTCGGGCAGGGCGGGGAAGATTACGTCCGGTTCTCCCTGATCGAGAACGATCACCGCAGCCGTCAGGCCATCCGGGGAATCAAGAAGGCCATCAACAAGTAGTCCCGGCCCGGTATGAAAGCCGCAGGCTTGTAGGCGCAGGCTTCAGCCTGCGACGACATACGACATACGATGAACGACTCACGAGAGGAACAACGATGCATGAAGTGAAAGTCGGCGTGATCGGTTTCGGCACCGTCGGAGCGGGCGTGGTCCGCCTCCTCCTGCAGAACCGTGCCGTCATCGAGAAGAGGCTGGGCTTTCCCCTGACTCTGGCGAAAGTGGCCGATCTGGACGTCACCACCGACCGCGGCATCCAGGTGCCGGCCTCCCTGCTTACCACCGACGCCGGGGAGGTCATCGAAGACCCCGATATCCCGCTGGTGGTGGAGCTCATCGGGGGTCTCGAACCGGCACGGACCTTCACCCTGCAGGCTCTCGGGAAGGGCAAGGGGGTGGTCACCGCCAACAAGGCCCTTCTCGCCCACCACTGGCAGGAGCTTTGCGGAGCCTCGCAGGAGGGGGGAGGCAGGCTCGGCTTCGAGGCGAGCGTCGGCGGGGGCATACCGGTCATTCGGGCTCTGCGGGAGGGGCTGGTGGCGAACCGGATCGAGTCCATCCACGGCATCATCAACGGCACCTCGAACTACATCCTGACCCGCATGTCGGAAGAGGGGCTCGATTTCGAGACGGCCCTCAGACGGGCCCAGGAGATGGGGTACGCCGAGGCGGACCCCGGCCTTGACATAGACGGGGGAGACGCGGCCCACAAGCTGGCCATCCTGGCGAGCCTCGCCTTCGACACCTGCGTCCCGCTGGAGAAGATTTACACCGAGGGGATATCAGGGATTTCGCTGATAGACCTTGAAATCGCCCGGGAGCTTGGCTATGTCGTCAAGCTTCTCGCTGTGGCCAAGGCCGGCGGGGAGCGTGTCGAGGCGCGGGTCCACCCCACCATGATTCCCAAAGGGCACCTCCTGGCCACCGTGGGCGACGTCTTCAACGCCATCTACATACGGGGCGACGCAGTCGGCCCGACCCTCCTGTACGGCCTCGGAGCCGGGAGCCTGCCCACGGCGAGTGCCGTCGTGGCGGACCTGGTCGAGATGGCGAGAAGCATCAGGACCGGCGGCGGTCCCTCCCCGTTCCGGATCACTCTCGAGGAGGAGCGTCCCATCGTCCCCATGGAAGAGGTGAGATGCCCCTGCTACATCCGCTTCATGTCTCCCGACCGCCCCGGCATACTGGCGGCCATATCGGGGGTCCTCGCCCGCCACGAGATCAGCATCGCCTCCGTCATCCAGAGGGGACGCGAGGCGGGGAGCGCCGTCCCCATCGTCATGATGACTCACAGCGCCAGGGAGGCGTCGGTGAGGGCCGCTCTCGATGAGATCGCCGGCCGGCAGGTCGTAACCGCTCCGCCGGTCTGCATCAGGGTCGAAGAGAGCGGAGAGGAGAGTTCGGAATGAGCCGGTGGATGGGTGTGATCGAGCGGTACCGTGAGTTTCTCTCAGTCTCGGAGAAGACTCCCGTCATAACCCTGAACGAGGGGAACACGCCCCTCGTCAAGGCCGACAACCTCGCGCGGATCATCAACCCGGACCTCGAGATATACCTGAAGTACGAGGGCCTCAATCCCACGGGCAGCTTCAAGGACAGGGGGATGACGATGGCCCTCTCCAAGGCGAGAGAGGCGGGCTCGCGGGCGGTGATCTGCGCCTCCACCGGCAACACCTCCGCTTCCGCCTCCGCCTTTGCCGCCCGGGCGGGGATCGACTGTTTCGTGCTCATCCCCGAGGGGAAAATAGCCCTCGGCAAGCTCTCCCAGGCCATGGTTCACGGGGCAAGGGTCCTGCAGGTGAAGGGCAATTTCGACGACGCCCTGCGCCTGGTACGGGAAATCTCCGCGGAGCACCCCGTGACGCTGGTGAACTCCGTCAACCCCTACCGGATCGAGGGCCAGACCACCGCCGCCTTCGAGGTCTGCGATGCCCTCGACGGCCCGCCGGACTGTCACGTCCTTCCCGTCGGCAACGCGGGCAACATCACCGCCTACTGGCGGGGGTACCGGACCTACCGCGAGCAGGGAGTCATCGACCGTCTGCCGGTGATGCTCGGTTTCCAGGCGGCGGGGGCGGCCCCTATCGTTCTCGGCCATCCCGTTGAGAAGCCCGAAACCCTGGCCACCGCCATCAGGATCGGCAACCCCGCTTCGTGGAAGCAGGCCGTCGCCGCCAGGGACGAGTCGGGAGGGCTCATCGAGTCCGTGACGGACGAGGAGATCGTCGAGGCGTACAGGATGCTGGCCTCGGCGGAGGGCATCTTCTGCGAGCCCGCCTCGGCCGCCACCGTGGCCGGGGTGCGCAAGCTGCAGGAGCGGGGCTACTTTCGCAAGGGCCAGAGGCTCGTTCTGACCCTCACGGGCCACGGCCTGAAGGACCCGGACCTTGCCATCAGGGTGTCCTCTCCGGCCCACACGGTCGAGGCCGAAAAGGACGCCGTCCTCAAGGTGCTGGGCCTGTGAAGTATCTGGTGCTCATTCCCGACGGTTCGGCGGACCTGCCCGAGCCGTCGCTGAACGGCAAGACGCCCCTGCAGGCGGCCCGGACCCCCAACCTGGACCGGCTGGTGCGGGAAGGCGAGATCGGACTCGTCCGCACCGTTCCGGAGGGGATGGCCCCGGGGAGCGATGTCGCCAACCTGAGCCTCTTCGGATACGACCCGTCCCGCTACTACACCGGCAGGGCGCCCCTGGAGGCGGCCAGCCTCGGCATCGAGCTCGCCGGCGGGGACGTCGCCTTCCGCTGCAACCTGGTCTGCACCGAAGGGAAGGCGCCGGGTGAGGCGGGAGCGCAGATGAAAGACTACAGCGCCGGTCACATCAGCACCGGGGAGGGCCGCCGCATCGTCGAGGATTTCCGCCTCACCGAGGAGTACCGGCGGCACTTCCAGCCCGACCTGGACCTCTACCCCGGAGTCGGCTACCGCCACCTTCTCGTCTGGAAAGGCGGCAGCGACGAGGTGACCCTTACGCCTCCCCACGACATCCTGGACAGGGAGGTTGAGGACTACCTCCCGCGGGGAGAAGGCGCCGCACGGCTGCTGGAGCTAATGAGGATTTCCGCCGCCTTCCTGAAAGACCACCCCGTGAACCGGAGCCGGCGGGAGCGCGGGCTCCTCACGGCGGACTCGTTCTGGTTCTGGGGCGCCGGCCGCCGTCCCGCCCTGCCGACCCTCAAGGAGGCGACGGGCCTTTCCGGCGCGGTCATCTCCGCTGTCGATCTCGTCAACGGCATCGGGGTTCTCGCCGGTCTGGAGCGGATCGTCGTGCCGGGGGCGACGGGCTACGTGGACACCGACTACGGCGCCAAGGCGGCGTACGCGCTGAAGGCCCTGGAAGAGCACGACATCGTCTTCGTCCACATCGAGGCCCCCGACGAGGCTGGACACCAGGGGGAGGCGGAGCTCAAGGTGCGCGCCATCGAGAGCATCGATGCGGAGTTTCTCGGTCCCGTTCTCGAGAGCCGGGCGGGAGAGGACTTCAGGGTTCTCGCCGCTCCCGACCACCCCACCCCCCTGCAGATGAGAACCCACACCGGAGACCCCGTCCCCTACGTCATTTCGCCGGCCCCGGCAGCGGAAGGGGTGCGGCAGATTTCCTTCAGCGAGGACTCGGCCCTCAACTCGGGAGTGATGATAGAGGAGGGCCACCGCCTCCTGGGCCGCTTCCTGCGGGGCCAGTGACCGCACACCCGGAAAGGCGGGGCGGGGGCGCGCACGGCGGGGGAATGATGACGACCACGAAAGCCGGCAGGGGCGAGAAGA
>JAUWCW010000071.1 GCA_030609125.1 Candidatus Rokuibacteriota bacterium | reverse complement strand
GTCTCCGCGATACCGGCAGGTTCACGATGTCGTACTTTGGGACGAGTTACGAGAAGGGGTTTCCCCTGCGCTTCATCGATCAGATCGCCGGACTGATCCGGCGGGACGAAGACCTGTCGAGGGACTGCCTCGTTCGCGTGGTCGGGGAAACTCCCGGTTCGATAAGAAGTCACCTGGAGGCGGCTCTCCCCGGGAAGAACCTGGAGATCAGGCCGCACCTGCCGCATGAACAGTTCAACCGGCTCCTCTATGAAAAGCAGGTCCTCCTCCTGGTGGTCAACGAAGACCCGCTGCACCGGTACAGTCTGCCCTCGAAGCTCTTCGAGTACCTGCCCACGGGAAACCCCATTCTCGGGATTGGTCCCCGTGATCACGAGGCGGCCCTCATTCTCCGGGAGACCGGGACGGGTGAGATGTTTTCCTCGCACGACGAGGAAGGAGTGCGGAGTTTCATCCGGAGCCGTTACGAAGAGTGGCGGGAAGGAAGGGGTGGGAGGGAGGGGAGACGCTTTCCTCTCTATGAAAGGCGCAATCAGGCCGGAGTACTCGCCGGCATCCTGGACGGCGTCCTCGGTGCCTGATTGTCTCACCGCGGCCCGAGAGTGACGGAAAGCCTGGTCTTCTCTCCCCGGACAAGAGTGACATGCCGAGGCAAAAAACATCATTTGCTTAGAGACTTACGGCTCAACTTCCCACCCGGCAAGGCCCTTCTTCAGAATGCAGTCCGTCTTCAGGTTTCCCGCGGTGAGGCTGACGCGGACTTTCTGCAGGGGAGACAGGATAGAGACGACCGTGCGGGCCCGGCCCCCCTCGACAGAAGGCTCCCGGGGGGAGAAACGCCCGAAGTAGGGCGGATCCACGGTGAAGACGACGGTCTCCCCGCTTTCGACGGCCGCCCCTCCTCGCCAGAGTCTGGCGTCCAGTTCTATTTCGTTCTCCCCGCTGGCGATGACGACGGCCTTTGGTCAGTCCCCCTCGGGAACAAGTTCGGCCTGGACGATCGACACCTTGTTGGAGGAGACCTCCACGGGGCTTGACCACCTCCGGTACCCCTCCTTTTCCAGGGAGATCTGATGGTTCCCCGGTGTCAGCTCGTCGAAGGTGGCGGGCGTCGTCTGACCCGACGGGGCGCCGTCGACGGTGACCGCCGCGCCTGAGGGGGTGGACTTCACCAGCAGGTTCAGCATTCCGTGGATCCGGTAGTCAAGGGTGACGGCCAGGACCGTTGTCTCCTGCGGCCGCACGGTGAATTCGCCCTCCCAGGCGAGATAGCCGCGCTTTTCGACCTTGAGAGTGTGGCTGCCGGTGGCGATGCTCTCGAATATGGCAGGCGTGTGCCGGCGCACCTTGACTCCGTCGAGAGTCACCTCCGCTCCCGGGGGAGTGGAATCAATCTCCGCCGACCCCGACAGCGTGGGCTCCGTCCGGCTCAGGGTGACGAGGAGATTGGAGGTCTTCTCCTCCCGGATCGTCACCTCGTCGCTCCAGGTGATGTGGCCTTTCTTCCTCAATTGGATGGTGTGACTCCCGGCGAGGAGGTTGAAGAGCGTGGCGGGCGTACGGTTGCCCGTCGGGTAGCCGTCGAGGTGGATGTCGGCCCGGGAAGGAGATGTCTGGATATTGAGGTTCCCCCGTATGCCCCTGTCGGGCTTGAGAGATGCCTTGAGCTGGAGCTGCCGGTTTTCGACGACAACGATGGCGTGGGACCAGTCTTCGTACCCGTCCCGCCTGAGCAGGACCGTGTGGGTCCCCAGGGGAAGATTGTCGACGGTGGCCGGCGTCAGCCACGGGGTCGGCTTGCCGTCGATGAAGATCAGACTCTGGAAGGGCACGCTGCTGACGCTGAGCGACCCGGTGGTCATCGGCGTCAGCAGAACGTCGACATTGACGGTCCTGCCCGCCTCGAGAAAGACCTTCCTGTCCCATCCCAGATATCCCGGCACCTTCAGCGCGACCTCGTGCTCCCCCGGCGCAAGGAGGGAGATAACCGTCGGTGTCCTGTCCGGAACGGGCTTGCCGTCGAGGGTGATCCGTGCTCCCGACGGGCTGGTGCGGATACGGAGGGCGCCCGATGTGCCTTCCGCGGATGAGGCGCTCGTGCCGGGCGGCGGGGTGAGCTGACAGCCGCTCGCCAGAAGTGTCAGGGCGAAAAGAAGACAGCTGGTGAAAGAGGTCCGCCGTGTAAGACATTCAGGGAGAGTGCCTGTCATTACGCTTAAGGGAATAATCCGTGCAAGGCGGTTTTGTCAAGCCGTAAAATCTCCCGGCTCTTTCAGCTGTATGAAAAACTGCCGGGATTTGGCACCATAGTCGTTACGGCCCCGGGGGGGGGCGGCGTCAGCCGTGCAACCTATGGGGCGCCGTTGTGTGAGGCGAAACGCAGGAGGTAATGAGAGTGCGACAGGTGTTCGCTGCGGTGGCAGTTGCGCTGTGGCTGCTGGCGGTGCCGGGAGCGGCCCTCGGTTCGGGGTGGGTCATAGAGACGACGGACCCGGATTTTCCCGATGACAGAACCACCTATTTCTTCTCGGACGGGAAGGTTCGCGTGGAGGGGCTGGTGGAGGGGCTGGTCTTCCTCGTTCACCTGGAGGCCGGAGAGGGCTACATCGTCGACGAGCGAGCCTTCAGATACGGGGGAGGGAAGATGGAGTTCATTCTGGAAGCCGTCGAGGCCAGGCGGAAGGAAGAGACCGGCTCCGACCCCTCGGCGGTGATGCCCCAGGTGACGCTTGAGCGCGTCTCCGGCGATGAGAAGGTGGCGGGATTCGTCACCGAGCACTACCGGGTCTTCCAGGAAGACCTCCTGGTGGAGGAGTTGTGGTTCGCTCCGGAGATCGACGCCGTCACCGGCGGCGCGGGAGGATCACTCTTCTCCATGCTCGACGTCATGACGGGGGGCGGAGACGGGGAGAGGGGAGGCTTTCCCCCCGGCTACGAGGAGCAGGAATCCTACCGGGAGCTCCTTCGGACGGGGTATGCCGTCAGGAAGATCACCTATTACCGCAAGGCGGAGAACCGAGTCGAAGTGGTAAGGGCGGAAAGAAAGAAACTCCCCCCCGAGATCTTCTCCATCCCCCCCGGGATGGCTGAGGCGGGCTATCTTGAGCTCTTTTTCGGCAGAAACTGATCCTAGCGTTCGCGCTTCTCCGCGTGGCAGATTTCGCAGAAGGCCCCCATGTCGCCCCCGCCGGAGACGTCGGCCCTGAGGTACATGTAGTTCGGGTTCGACGGGTGCGGGTCGTGACAGCTCGTGCAGGTGAGCGTCCCCTCGAAGGAGAGATTGTCCTGCGGTACCTGGGCCTTCTTGGGAATGATGCCGATGGGGTGCGTCCTCATGAGATCGATCTCGAGGATTCCCCCCTGGTCGGAGTGGCAGCCGAGGCAGAGCGAGCTCACGTCGCGGACGACCGTGCCGGTGCTGGGGTTCTCCGTCTCAAAGGGCTCGACGCCGATGAGCGCCGCCCCCTGGGCGGTATGAATTCCGTGGCACTCGACGCACTCGTTGTCATGAGGGCCGAAGGCCCACAGGGCGGTTGGCGCAAGAAGAATCATCAACACGGCAAGAGCGCTCTTTTTCACCTTTTTCCCTCCTGATCTGTTGGGTGACGTGACAGGCCGTCAGCAGACGCAGGGATGATAGCATATTTGACGCGGGCCCAGAAGATCGGGCTTGTCAAAACACCCAACGGTGTCCGGATCAGCGGACTATGTTGATCTCGATGTTCTGCAGCCCCCGCTCCCGGGACCAGCGGGCGGGCGCGGTGGAGCGGTGAAGGAGCTGCAGGGACGCATCCCGGCCGATGGCGGAGACAAACTCCTCGACGCTGCTGTGGGGGACGGCGGCCCGTATCTGCCATCCCCGGGATATCACCTGTGTCGGGGGGATGCTCTCCCGGTAGGGCAGGGCCACCTGCCGGCTCGCGAAGGCGTCGAGGGTTCTCATCTCCAGCAACTTCCCCCCGGACTTTCGCAGGCTCTCCCGCAGCCGCTCCACCTCGCCGCCGTTCAGGGAGACGACGGTGAGTACTTCCGTCAGCCCTTCATAGCCGTTGGGTCGTTCTTCACCCGCGGGCGCGCCGGCTCTCTCCCGGGAGGCGGGGTAATCCGCAAAGGGCGTCGTGAATGTTTCGCCGAGTTCCGGGCGCAGGGGGATAGACTTGCTCCGGGTCCCATCCAGGGGCGCCGCAAAGGAGGAAAGCCCCTCGGCGGGAACCGGCTTTGCCGCCGAGCGCTTCTTCAGTGTTTTCGGGGCCGGTTGCGGGCGGTTCCAGGCGGTTTGCGCTGTCGCGGGCTCCTCCTTCTCCCGGGACGTGATCTGCATTGGGGGCGGTGTGACGGGTTCGGGTGCCGGAAGGGGCGGTGGCGGCGGTGGCGTCCGCGATGGCCGTACCGCTTGAGGCGCCGGGCCCGGCGGTGGGCTCACCGGGGCTGTCTCCGGGACCGGCGCTGTCTCGACGACCTGGCGGTACTCCGCAACGGCGGCGCTGTCGTCGCTCTCACCGTCCCTGTCGGCGGTCCCCGCCGCCAGGCTATCCTTCTCCCCCGCCGGGACTTTTTCGACTTCCAGCATTGAATCCGCCACGGGCTCCGGCACAGACTTCGGCACCGGCTCCGCCGCGGGCTGCTGCTGGACGCTGTCGTACGAGGTCGGCGGCGAGGGGCTTTCCTCAACCTGGGGCTTGCGTTCCTCGACCGGCGGAGTGACCATGGGTGTCCTGCCCACCTCCGGGTAGTGGTCGTAGATCAGAAAGATACCGAAGGCGAGGAGAACGGAGGCGAGCGCGCCCAGGGGGAGCCTTCGGGCCGGACCGGGGAAGAGGATGGACCTCACCCGCTCCCGCCAGGTCGGGGGCTCCAGGCCCTCCCGCACTCCCCGGAGTATGCCGGCCGGGGCAGGCAGTTCGGGCATCTCCCGCAGGGCGCCCACCGCCAGACGCAGCAGCTCCAGCTCGGCGCGGCAGTCCGCGCAGCCGTCGAGGTGGCTCCCGACGTCCCGCCCTTCCCCGGGCTCCAGCTCCCCCTCGAGGTAGGGGGAGAGAAGCTCCCTTGTCTTTGCGCAGTCAGTCATCTCTTTACGCACCCCGCTCCCAGCCGGTCTTTCAGGCGGTCCTTCAGCTCCGAACGGCCCCGGTGCAGCCTCGACTTGACCGTTCCGGCGGCTATGCCGAGAACGCCGGCGATCTCCTCGTAGCTCATCTCCTGCATCTCCCTAAGGACAAGGACCGTCCTGAACTCCTCGGCAAGAGACATCATCTCTTCCCTGATGATCTCCCCCGTCTGCTTCGAGCCGAGGGCATCCAGCGCCGAAGGCGAGGGGTCCCGCACCTCGCGCCTGATGAACGAGTCCTCGGTCTCTATGGGGGCATCGATGGAGGTCGTCCTGTTGCGGGCGCGGCGCTTCCAGTATTTTATCCTGTTGCGGCAGAGGTTCACCGTGATAGTCAGAAGCCAGCTGGAAAAGCGCGACTCCATCCGGAAGCCGTCGAGGGACCGATACGCCTGGATGAAGGAGTCCTGGGCGATATCGAGGGCCTCGTCGTAGTTTCCGAGAATCCTGAAAGCGACGTTGAACGCCCTTTTCTGGTGTCGCCGCACCAACTCCTCATAGGCCTCCTTGTCTCCTTTCTTCGCCCCGTTCACGAACTCTAGATCCGGATCAACCGAATCGTCCCGCCCGTCCTGGAACTCTTTTTTTTCTGTGTTCTCATTCACCTTAAAAGACATCCGCCGGGGCAAAATGTTCCCTCTCCCGCAGTGTGCCCCCTTCCGCCGCGGCGGTCAAGAATGGGGATTGTCCCGAGGGATCTGACGTGACCCCACCCTGGATCCGGCCACATTGACCTCATGAGATCCTCGTCGGTGTCAAAGAACGGTGGCGGCGGGACTCCTTGACAAGCGGGGCGCCCGGCGAATATTATTCTGCCGTTTCACCAGGGGACCTTTTCCCGCTGACGGAGATGATATTCGAAAAATAGTTCCGCGGGGCTGACTTTACGGAAACGTTGACAGTGACATGATATCGGTCAGGAACCTGAGCAAGAGCTTCGGCGCCACTGCGGCGGTGAACGACATTTCTTTCGAGGTCCCCCGGGGGGAGATCCTCGGTTTTCTCGGCCCCAACGGAGCGGGGAAGACGACCACCATGCGTATCGTCACCTGCTTTCTTCCCGCGGACCGGGGCGAAGTGTCCGTGGCGGGCCACGACGTTCTTGCCGACTCCTTCGCCGTCCGCAGGTGTCTCGGCTATCTTCCGGAGAACAACCCCCTCTACCTCGATCTGGAGGTGCGGGAATACCTGCGGTTCGTGGCGGAGATCCGACGCCTCCCCCGTGCCGGGATCGGCCGCCGGGTGAACGAGATGGTCGACGTCTGCGGCCTCGGCTCCGAGCGGGGCAAGCTGATCGGAGAGCTCTCCAGGGGATACCGCCAGAGGGTGGGGCTTGCCCAGACCCTGATCCACGATCCGGAGATCCTCGTCCTCGACGAGCCGACGGTCGGTCTCGACCCCAACCAGATCGTCGAGATCCGGGAGCTGATCAAGAGGATCGGGGAAGAGAAGACGGTCCTGCTCAGCTCCCACATCCTCCCCGAGGTGGAGGCGACGTGCCAGCGGGTGCTCATCATCCACGAGGGCAGAATCGTCGGCCAGGGGACCCCCGCCGAGCTGGCCGCGGAGGCCAGGGGGGGCGGGATCGTGCACCTCGAGGTTCGAGGCCCCCTTGACGCGGTGAAAGAAACCCTGCAGGGCGTTGCCGGCGTTGAGCGGTGCGACGCCGGCGAAGGGGATGAGCGGGGCGTGGTGCGGTGCAGGGTAAGCTGCGTGCCCGGGGCCGACGCGAGGGAGCCGCTGGCCGCGGCCGTCGCCGGCAAGGGGTGGGGTCTGCTGGAGCTGCACCTCGAACGGGTGACCCTGGAGGAGGTCTTCCACGCCCTCACGGGGGGGGAGCAGAAGCAGTGAGAACCATCGCCGCCCTGACGAGGAAGGAGTTCCGAAGCTACTTCCACTCTCCCATAGCCTACATTTACCTGGTGGTCTTTCTTGCTTTCACCAGCTGGTTCTTCTTCCGGGGGTTCTTCGTCATGAATGTCGCTTCCATGAGGGCCTTTTTCTCCCTCATGCCGTGGGTCTTTCTTTTCCTGATCCCGGCGGTGACCATGCGCCTCTGGGCTGAGGAGCAGAAACTGGGCACCATGGAGGTGCTCATGACTTGGCCCGTGAGGGAGCACGAGGCGGTCCTCGGGAAATTTCTTGCCGCCCTGGGGCTGCTTGCGGTCAGCCTCGTTCTGACCTTCCCCCTGGCGGCGACGGTCTTTCTCGCCGGCGACCCCGATCCCGGGCCGATCCTGACCGGCTACCTGGGGCTGCTCTTCATGGGCGCGGCCTACCTTGCGATCGGCCTCTTCGCCTCCTCCCTGACGGAAAACCAGATCGTGGCTTTCATCACCGGCGTCTTTCTCACCTTCACCCTCTTCGTCATCGGCGAGGGGTTCGTCGTCGTCGCCCTGCCGTCGTGGCTGGCGCCGCTTTTCAGCTGGCTCGGCCTGGGGGCGCATTTTTCCAGTATCGGTCGGGGAGTGATCGACAGCCGGGACGTGGTCTACTACCTGTCGGTCATCTTCTTCTTCCTCTACCTCAACGTCCTCCGGCTGGAGAGCCGGAAGTGGAGTTGACACGGCCATGGCGGCGTTGAGAAAAGCGCAGCTTCGCACGGGCAGTCTGGTTCTCGTTCTCCTTGTCGCCGGTATCCTGGCGGCGGTGAACATCATCGCCCAGCGCTTCTTCTTCCGCCTTGACCTGACGGAGGACAAGCGCCACTCCGTCGCGCCCGCGACGCGGGCGATTCTGGAGGGGATGGACGACGTGATCGGTATCGACGTCTATTTTTCCCGCGACCTGCCCCCTTACCTCACCACCCTCCGCCGGGAGGTGGAAGACACCCTCGACGAGTACCGGGCCTTTTCGAAGGGAAACCTGAGCGTGGAGTTCAAGGACCCCGGCGACGATCCGGTGACGCGGGAGAGGCTGCGGGCCCTCGGCATTCCCGAAATCCAGCTGGAGATCCTCGAAAAAGACCAGTTCCGGCTGACCACCGCCTACATGGGCATCGCCCTGCGCTACGGCGGCAGGAGTGAGGCGATCCCCGTCGTCCAGAACACGTCCCGGCTGGAGTACGAGCTCACCAGCGCCATTCTCCGGCTGACGACGGAGGAGAGAAAGAGCGTGGGGTGGATCGGCGGGTCCCGGCAAGGAGCGGCTCCGGCGGCGGCAAATCCCCTCCAGAGGGAGCTGGCAAAGTTCTATGAGATCGAAAGCCTCCAGACCGACGGCCTCCGGGAGATACCGGACGGCATCGACACCCTGGTGCTCGTCGGTCCCAGGGACCTTCCCGATGAGGCCCGCTTCGCCGTCGATCAGTTTCTCATGGGGGGCGGGAGGGTCATCTTCCTGGTGGACCACTTCTCCATGGCCGCCGGAGGGGTCTATCCTGCCCCCGTGGAGTCGGGCGTGCACGACCTCCTGGAAGGATACGGCGTGCGCGTCAACAGGGACGTGGTGATCGAGCCCGCCTCCAACGCCCCGGCCTCTTTCAGCAGCGGCATCATGCAGTTTCGCCTGCCGTATCCCTTCTGGCCCCGGGTCACCCGGGGATTTCTCAACGG
>JAUWCW010000095.1 GCA_030609125.1 Candidatus Rokuibacteriota bacterium | reverse complement strand
CCTCCTCCTCGAGGCCGCGGCGGGATTTCTGAGGGAGCGCGGGATGACCGCCGTCATCGGGCCGCTGAATTTCACCACCAACGATGAGGTGGGTGTTCTGGTGGAAGGGTTCGAGGGGACACCCTTCCTCATGATGCCCTACAACTTCCCTTATTATGGCGCCCTCCTGCAGGGGTGCGGCCTCGAGAAGGCCATGGACGTGTACGCCTATTACCTGACCTACTCCGGGGAGGCGCCCGCCTTCGTGCGGAAGCTGGGCGGGCGCATCCGCAAGTCCCGGCAGATATCGATACGGCCTCTGAACCTCAAGCGCTTCACCGAAGAGCTGGGGCTGCTCAAGAAAATCTACAATGACGCGTGGGAGAAGAACTGGGGGTTCGTTCCCCTCACCGATCGGCAGATCGACTATCTCGCCGGCGACCTCAAGCCGCTGGTCAACCCGGAGCTCGTCTACTTCGCCTTCGTGAGAGACGAGCCGGCGGGGTTCTTCATGGCCCTTCCCGACTACAACCTGCTTTTCAAGGACATGGGCGGCCGCCTTCTGCCCTTCGGCATATTCCGCCTTCTCATGGGAAGGAAGAAAATCAACCGCCTCCGGGTGCTCACCATGGGCGTGGCGAAGAAGTTCCGCCACCTCGGCGTGGAGATGGTGATGATCGACGAGATCTACCGGCGGGGCCCGGAAAACGGCTTCTCCTTCGGCGAGCTCTCCTGGGTCCTCGAAAACAACGAGGTCATGAACCGGATTGCCCGGAGACTCTGCGGCGACCCGTATCGCACCTACCGCATATACCGCAAAGATCTATGAGAGTCTTTCTTACCGGGGCCACCGGCTTCATTGGACGCCACCTCACCCCGGCGCTCTCTTCCGAGGGGCACCGCGTGGTCTGTCTCGTGCGCTCCCCTTCCCGCGCGGAGTGGCTGAAGAAGCTCGCGGGCGTCGAGGTCGTGCAGGGCGGGATCATGGACGAAGAGCTGATGCGGCGGTGCGCCGCTGATGCGGACATCGTCTTTCACCTCGCCGCCTGCACCAGGGCCTTGCGGGCCCGGACGTACTATGCCGTGAACGGCGAGGGCGCCGCGGTCCTCGCGAGGGCCGCCGCCGCTGCCTCGACGAGGATCATCCTCGTCAGCTCCCTCTCGGCCGCCGGTCCCTGCACCTCCGCCGGACCGGCCTCCGAGGAAGACACCCCCTCGCCGGTCAGCGATTACGGCCGGAGCAAGCTGCTCGGCGAGGAGCTGCTCCGCCGCGACTGCCCTGCCTCTCTCTGGACCATCATTCGCCCCCCCGTTGTCTACGGCCCCTGGGACCGGGACGTCCTCCTTCTTTTCAGGCTGGCCCGCCTGGGCATCATTCTCCAGATAGCCGGCAGGAAAACCGAGGTCTCCACCATTCACGTCGAGGACCTGGTGCGGGCCCTCCTCCTCGCCGGCCGCGGCAGCGCCGTGGCCGGACAGGTCTACCACCTCTCCGACGGCAGGGTCTACACCCGTGACGACGTCGCCCGGATCCTGCGGTCGGTCGTGGGTCGGGGAGTGCCTTTTCCCGTCCCCGCCGCCGTTATGAGGGCGACGGGACTCTTCTGCGACCTGGCCGGCAGCCTGACCGGCAGGCCGCCGCTTCTCAACAGCGACCGGGTGAGAGAGGCCATCCAGCCCGGATGGGTCTGCAGCGGCCGGAAGATAGAGGAGGATCTGGACTTCTCCCCGGCAGTCATGATGGAGGACGGCTTTCGCTCGACTTACGAGTGGTACCGGGAAAACGGCTGGCTCTAGCCCTGGCTAAAACTCCACTTCCCCCTTCTCCAGCCACTTCAGGTAGCGGCCGACGTCTCCCAGGGAACTCGCCACCCGGGCGAGAGAGACGTTGTACTCCAGTTCCATGGCGACCTCCACGCCTTTCATCTCAAAGTAAGCCTCGTAGGCGTCGAGGAGCCGCTTCACTTCGCCAATGCCCAGATCGAAGTTGTCGAGGCTGAGGCGAAGCCAGCTCTTCGAGGCGGCCAGAGACTCACGGGCGGCATCGAGAAGCGCCCGGTTCTTGGCGGCCTCGCCGAACCTGACCGAGGCCTCGACGGTGAGTTTCCGCCTCAGGGCCTCGATCTTCTCGAGCAGCGCCTGATGCTCTTTTCTCATCTCGTCCACTTCAAGGCCGCTCTTGTAGAGATTCGGCCTCCATGATATCCCTATCCCGGCGCCTATCCTGGCGTAGTTGAAATCGTCCAGGACGAAGGGGTTCGTCTGGTCGTCCCGGTTCGGCGCCTCGGCGAAGCCCGCGGCGGCAGCGAGGAAAATCAGCGGGTAGCGCTCGCTCTTCGTGAGCTCTATCTTTCTCTCCAGGGCGCGCGCGGCCGCTGCGAGAACATCGAGCTGCTTGTCCATGACGCCCTTCTCGAGAAGGAACCTGTCGAAGACTTCCATCCCGACCTCGAACTCCGGGGAGGACTCCCCGCCGGTGACGAGATCCTCGCCCGCACCGGCGCCGACGAGGATTCGCATAACCATCAGGGACTTGCGGCTGTCCTCCCGGGAGTCCAGAAACACCTTTTCGATGGGGTAGGTGGAACTCTTCACCTCCAGAAGGTCCGTATCGTCGACTTCCGAGTCCTCGTCGTCGATCCTCTTTTCCACCTCCACCAGAAGCTTGCGGAAGTTGTCCCGCAACTCCTCGGCTATGGCCACCGCTTCCCGCGACGACATGAGGGACCAGTAGGTCTCGATCACCAGCAGCGACAGCTCCTGCAGGGCAAGCTCGGCGTTCGCCTCCGCCGCGCCCAGCCCCTCGCGGGCCAGCTTCTCAAGGTTCTTGAGCCGGCCGAAGGTGTACAGGGGCTGGACTATCTTCAGGTTGATCTTGTAAAAGGGGCCCAGGCTGTCGAGGTCGCTCTGCTGGTCCGGAGAGTCCAGCGCCGTGCCTCTCGCCGCCGGCACCACCCCCGTCTCCACCAGCAGCTCCGCCTCGGGAACATACCGCTCCGCCCGGGCCCTCTTGATGGAGATCCCCGCCTTTTCCACTTCCAGATCGGCGGACCTGAGGAGATGGCTGCTGCCGACGGCCATGTCCAGGGCCGAAGCGAGGGTCAGCCTGAGCTCTTCCGCCTTCAGGTCCCCCCCGAACCCGGCGGTGAGGATCAGCGCCGAGAGCACGCCCGCAGCAAGGGAACCGACGTCTCCGCTCAGCCTCCGGCGTGTCCCCATTTAAAGGGCCTTCTTCCTCGCCCCCAGGCTCTTCTGCCTGTTCGCGTCCACCCACCACGAGTCAAAGCCGAGGGAGTAACGGGGCACGACTTCGGGCCGGCCGAAAATATCCCAGTAGGCGACTCGATAGCTCCGGATGTGCCAGTGGGGGATGATGTAGTGACCCCAGAGCAGCACCCGGTCCAACGCCCTTGTCCTGGCGATCAGGGACCGTCGGTCCGGGGCGGCGATCACCAGATCGACGAGCTCGTCCACAACGGGGTCCTCTATGCCTATGGTGTTTCTGCTGCCGGGCTCGGCGGCGGCGGCGGAACTCCAGAAATCCCTCTGCTCGTTCCCCGGCGAGAGCGACTGTCCAAAAACATCGACGATCATATCGAAATCGAACTCCTCGACCCTCTTCTGGTACTGGGCGGCATCGACGGTGCGGACTTTCGCTTCAATCCCGAGACGCTGCAGGTTCTTCCTGAAGGGCAGCGCTATCCGCTCCCAGGTGGGAGAATTAAGCAGGATCTCGAAGTCGAAGGCCTCCCCCGTATCCGCCCGCACGAGCCTGCCCCCCTCCATCCGCCACCCCGCTCTTTTCAGCAGCTTCATCGCGCGCCCCAGGTTGCCCCTGATCCGCCCGCTTCCTTCGGTGGCGGGAGGGGCGTATCCCGCCGTGAACACCTCCTCCGGAAGACGCCCGCGGTACGGCTCGAGAACCGCCAGCTCTTCCGGGCCGGGCATTCCCCTCGCGGCCAGCTCGCTGTTGGAGAAGTAGCTCGTTGTCCGCGCGTACTGCCCGTAGAAGAGGCTCCTGGTGGTCCACTCGAAGTCAAAGGCGTACGCCAGTGCCTCCCTCACCAGCGGGTCCGCGAAGAAGGAGCGGCGGGTGTTGAAGGCGAAGCCCTGCATTCCCGTCGGTCGCTCGTGGGGAATCTCCTCTTTTATTATCAGTCCCCCCCTCACGGCGGGAATGTCGTAGGCGGCGGCCCACTGCTTGGAGACGTTCTCCTCGCGGAAATGGTACTCCCCGGCCTTGAAGGCCTCCAGGGCAATCGTGGCGTCACGGTAGTAGTCGTAACGGATGCGGTTGAAGTTGTTTCTTCCCCTGTTGACGGGGAGGCCGGCGCCCCAGTAGTCCTCCACCCGTTCGTAGACGATGGACCGTCCCGGCTCGACGGCCCCGATGCGGTACGGGCCGCTCCCCAGCGGGGGCTCGAGGGTCGTTTTTTCGAAGGCCCTGCCCTCCCAGTAGTGCTTCGGAAGGATGGGCATCTGCCCGATAATCAGCGGCAGCTCCCTGTTTTCGCTGCCGCTGAAGCGGAACCGGACTTTTCTTTTCCCCACCGCTTCCACCCCGGCCACGCTGGCGTAGTAGGCGCGGTAAAAGGGGTGCCCTTTCTTCTTGAGTATCTCGAAGCTGAAGATTACGTCGTTCACCGTAACGGGCTTCCCGTCGTGCCAGCGCGCCTCGTCGCGCATGGTAAAGGCCACCCACGACCGGTCCTCCGGAACCTCTATCGACTCCGCCAGGAGCCCGTACTCGCTGAAGGCCTCGTCGCTCGAATTGGCAAGGAGGGTGTCGTACAGGCCCCCCAGGGCGAGAGCGCTCACTCCCTTGAAATTGAAGCCGTTCAGGCTGTCGAAGGTACCGATGGCGTGAAGCCGGATATCGCCCCCCTTCGGAGCCTCGGGATTGACGTAATCGAAGTGTTTGAAATCCGGGCCGTACTTCGGCTCCCCGTGCATGGCGAGGGCATGCGTGAGAGTGCCCGTCTCCCCCGCCGCGTGAGCGGGTCGGGCCGCCGGTACAAGAGCGAGGGCCGCAAGAATAAGTAGTAACCGCATGGATTCCATTCCTCTAATACTCCAACGGATGCGCCGAGTCAATCTCAGGACCCGCGCAAGTATTCAGACGAGGCGGACGAGATGAAACTTCTTCTTCCCCGCCCGGAGAGTGATGACCCCGTCCCGGGCCGCCGACGATGTGATCCGGTCGTTGACAGCCGACACGGCCGCGCCGTTCACGTAGGCGCCGCCTCCCTGAATGAGCCGGCGCGCCTCGCCGCGGCTTCTCGCCAGTCCCACGCGGTGGAAAAGGTCGAAGGCCTCCACCCCCTGCTCGAATTCCGCCGCCGGGAGCTCGCTCGCCGGGGCGTCCGGCGGGACGCCTCCCTGCCTCTCCTGCCCGCCGAAAAGGCGGCCCGCCGCCGCCGCCGCCGCCTCCGCCGCCGCCCTGCCGTGAGCGATGGCGGTGGCCTCCAGCGCCAGGACCCGCTTCGCCTCCCTGATCCTGGCACCCTCCAGTCCTCCCAGCCTTCTCACCTCCGCCAGGTCGAGGAGCGTGAAAAGGGCGAGGAAGCGCTCCGCGTCCCGATCATCGGTGTTGACCCAGAACTGGTAGTAATCGTACGGCGAAGTGAGATCGGGGTCGAGCCAGACCGCCCCGTCGGCGGTCTTGCCCATCTTGGCCCCCGACGCCGTGGTGATGAGGGGGAAGGTTATCCCGTAGACCTGGGCGCCTTCCATGCGCCGCGTCAGGTCGCACCCGGCCACGATGTTTCCCCACTGGTCGCTGCCGCCCATCTGCAGCCGGCAGCCCTCGGTGCGGTAGAGATGGTAATAGTCGTACGCCTGGAGAAGCATGTAGTTGAATTCGAGGAAGTTCAGACCTTCCTGCGATTCGTAGCGCGTGCGGTAGGCGTCGGCGGCGAGCATGCGATTGACCGAGAACTTCCGTCCGATGTCACGCAGAAACTCGAGGTAGTTGAGCGGAACCAGCCAGTCCGCGTTGTTGACCAGTATGGCCCGCCCGTCGCTGAAATCGACAAATCGCTCCAGCTGCCGCCGGATGCCGGCGGCATTGCTTTCGATCTCCTCCCGGGTCATGACCGTGCGCATTTCGGTCTTTCCCGAAGGGTCGCCGACGAGTCCGGTCCCGCCGCCGACAAGAACGACGGGACGGTGTCCGGCACGCTGCAGGTGCACCAGGGACATGATGGGCACCAGGCTGCCGACGTGGAGACTCGCCGCCGTCGGATCGAACCCGATGTAGGCCGAGGCGGGACTGTCGAGCAGCTCCCTGATGCCCGCTTCGGGCTCCGTCACCTGTTCAACGAAGCCCCGTTCTCTCAGGATGTCAAGGATATGGCCTGCAGGTGTCATCTCCCCTCCCGGCTGCCTCTTTTTCGAATCAGCTGCTCCCGCGAAAGCCGCCCTGCCGCGCGGCCTGCCACCGGAAGGGGCTGGATCCCGATCCTCTGCTACCAGGAATAGGTGAGGGGGTCTATGCCTCCCTTTTTCATCAGACCGAGCGAAAAATCAAGGGTCCCCGGGTCGAAAGGCGCCATCTTCTGGACTCCGAAGGCCTCCGCGCTGGCCAGGGCCGCGTCCGCGATCTTTTTAGCCACGTCGGACGGGATGCTTTTCGACGCCGTCAGGACGTTGTCGGGGTTCTTTTCCTCCGAGACGCCGGGAATCCGGTAGACCGCGAAGCCCGGGAATTCACCCTTGTTGCCGTCCCACCACCAGTTCTTCACAACCGCCGCTTCGGCCTTTCCCGCCTTGACCGCCATCGAGGCCGCCTTGTGGTTGGCCACCCCCACGGCCGCCTTGCCGCCCGTGCCGGCCTTGGCGCTCGATTCCCCGGATGAGGCGCCGATGGTGAAGGCTACCTTTTCCGGGCTGCCCTTGAGAATGCTCCCCGGGTCCTTCCCCTTGGGGTACACCATGATGCCCGAGTAAAACTCCTTGCCGTTGATTCCCTGCGCCAGCGGAGTGCCGAGTTCGCGCGCGCGGATAATGGTCTGCACGAAGGAGCCGACGTACACCAGCGAGTACGTTTCCGAATCGAAAGCGGCCAGGATCTGCGGATAGCTCTTGGCGATCCTCGGCTGGACGGCAAGCCCTGACTTATCCGTCAGCGCCGAGGTGATGGCCTTCGCCTTCGCTCCCTTGACCTTCCACGAAGGCGGGAACCAGCAGTCAATCGCCGGGTCGGCGGCGAGTGAAGCCAGCGGTTGCCCGAAAAGCAGAACGGCGGTGATACAGAGGGCAACGA
>JAUWCW010000124.1 GCA_030609125.1 Candidatus Rokuibacteriota bacterium | reverse complement strand
TAAGCACGGCCATGAGAAAGTACCAGATGGAAAAGTGGAACTGCCTTCGACCAGGATCGCCCCTTGCCATCTCACGCCCCCTTTTGGCTCTCGCGACGGGCGTTCATGAATAACCCGGGTTAAAGGAGGGACCGCAGAAGGAAGGCCTGTCCCAGGGAAATGCCCGCGTCGTTGGCGGGCACGCGGGCGTTGATGTGGGGCCGCAGGCCGAGGGCGCTCAGGCCCGGGATCACCCGGGCGAGGAGGTATCGGTTCTGGAAGACCCCGCCGGTAAGGACAACGTCGGCGATGCCCGTTTCATTGTGCAGCCGGCGGACCATCTCGACCACGGCGGCGGAGACGGTGTTGTGAAAACGGGCGGCCGCGCGGCCGCACGAGACGCCGGAGCCCGCATCCTTCAGGAGTGCCGCGACCGCGCCGGAGAAGCTGATCTCCGCGGGGTCCGAGCCATGGATGTCATAGGGATATGTCCCGCCTTCTCCCTGTGCCGCCTCCGCTTCGAGAGCCATGGCGGCTTCACCCTCGAAGGTGTTGACGTCCCTGACGCCGAGAAGGGATGAGACTGATTCGAAGAGCCTTCCCGCTCCCGAGGTGAGGGGGGAGAGGGAGCGGTTTTTCCTGATCTTCAGAACGTTTTCCACCGCCGTCCTGCCGACTCTCTCCGTCATCCCCGAGTTTTCAGCCGCCGCCATGGCCGCCTCGCCGTGCAGGTCGGCAAGGTAGCTCAGGGCCATCTGCCAGGGATTCCTCGCCGCCGCCTCGCCGCCCGGCATGGGGACCGCCCGGAAGTGGGCGCGCCTTTCAAACCCGTTCCGGCGGGCCACAAGGAATTCCCCGCCCCAGACCGTGCCGTCCCCGCCGTAGCCCGATCCGTCGAGGGCCACACCGATCACCGCATCTTTCAGGCCCGCTTCGGCCATGACCGATCCGACGTGGGCGTAGTGGTGCTGGATTCCGTGTTTCTCCACCCCGTTCTGCTCCAGGGCCCAGCGGGTCGAGAAGTACCGGGGGTGAAGGTCGTGGGCCATCGCAGCGGGAGTGATCCGGTAGACGGCTTTGAGGTTTTCCAGGGTCTCTTCGAAAAACTCCAGGGTCTCATGGTTCTCCATGTCGCCTATGTGCTGGCTCACCACGGCCGCCTCACCCGAGGTCAGGCAGAAGGTGTTCTTCAGGTCCGCGCCGCAGGCCAGCACCTGGGGCCCGTCCTCACCGAGGGGTATGACGGAGGGAACGTAGCCGCGGGACCGGCGGATGAAGATCGTCTGGTTGCCGAAGCGGCGCACCACCGAGTCGTCGACGCGCATGAAGATCTCCCTGTCGTGGTGGAGAAAGGCATCGGCCAGCTGTGAGAGCTTCTCCCGCGCCGCCCCGTTCTCCTTCACCACCGGCTCTTCGCTGAGGTTGCCGCTGGTCATGACGAGTAGGCGCGGGGAAGAGCGGCCGGGAAAGAGCAGGGCGTGCAGGGGAGAGTAGGGGAGCATGAAGCCGAGATCGGGGACGCCGGGGGCGACCGCTTCCGGCAGGCTTTGGTTCTCCCTGCGTCTCAGGAGGACAACGGGCTTCTGCATCGAAAGGAGGAGGGCCTCTTCCTCGTCGGAGACAACGGCGAACCGCCGCACGCAGTCCACGTCGGGGGCCATGAGGGCGAAGGCCTTGTTGCTCCTTCTTTTCCTCTCCCGCAGCCGGGAGACGGCGTCGGCGTTCTCCGCGTCGACGGCGAGGTGGTAGCCGCCTATGCCCTTGACGGCCACCGTGCCCCCCGACCGCAGCAGCGCCACCGCCGCCTCCACCGCCGCCTTCCCGAAGAGACGGGTGTCATCGTGAACGAACTCGGTCCGGGGCCCGCAAACGTCACAGGCGTTGGGTTGGGCGTGAAAGCGCCGGTCCGTGGGGTCGTCGTACTCCCTCCGGCAGTCGGGACACATCTCGAAGGCCGCCATGGTGGTGTTGGGCCGGTCGTATGGGACTTTCCTGGTGATGGAGTAGCGGGGTCCGCAGTTGGTGCAGTTGATGAACGGGTAGCCGAAGCGGCGGTCGGCGGGGTCTTTCATCTCCCCCAGGCAGTCGCCGCAGGTACCGACGTCGGGCGGGATACAGGTCGACTCGCCATCGTCGCGGCTGGCGAGAATGGCGAATTCCCGGTCGCCCTCGAGCGGGATTTCCTCCGTCTCCAGGGTGACGATGTCCGACAGGGGGGGCGCCCCGGAGCGGAACGCCTCGAGAAAGGAGTCGATGCCTTCGCCCTCCACCTCGAGCTCGACCCCCGCCGAGGAGTTTCTCACGAAACCCGCCAGCCCCCTGGCCCGGGCGAAACCGTAGACGAAGGGCCGGAACCCGACCCCCTGCACGACGCCGGTTATCCTGATCCTCAGCCGCTTCATACAAGAAATGGGAACTGCCCCCTCTTATTGCGATAAAGGGGGACTGCCCCCGATTGTCCTACAGGGCGCCGTGAAGGGACCCGGATTCCTTTCGTCCCTGGAGCCACCCGTACCACGCCTCCATGCCCTCTCCGCTCTTGCAGGAGACTTCGAAGATCCTGAGCTTCGGGTTCAGCCCCTGCGCGTCCCGCCGTATCTTCTCCAGGCTCACGTCCAGGTGGGGAACGAGGTCGATCTTGTTGATGATGAGCGCCTCCGACTTCTGGAACATGAGGGGGTACTTGAGGGGCTTGTCGTCCCCTTCGGTGATGGACAGGAGCATGACCTTGGCATCCTCGCCGACGTCGAACTCCGCCGGGCAGACGAGGTTGCCGACGTTTTCCACGACCAGGACGTCGATCTCCTCCAGCGGCAGTTGGGGGAGGATCTCGTTGATCATGTTGGCGTCGAGGTGGCAGGCGCCCTCGGTGTTGATCTGCACCACGGGAACGCCGTGAGCCGAGATGACCTCGGCGTCGTGCGTCCCCTGGATGTCCCCCTCGATGACACCGAAGCGCAGCTTCCCGCCCAGGGCGCCGATGGTTCTCGAAAGAAGGGTCGTCTTTCCCGCCCCGGGGGCGGACATGAGGTTGAGGGAAAAAACCTCGGCGTCGGACAGCAGGCGGCGGTTGGCCTCGGCGATGCGGTCGTTGGCCGCCAGAATCTTCTTTACCAGCTTAACCTTCAATCGTCCACCTCCAGGTCAACAACTTCAAGCTCGTGCCCCGAGTCTATCGTGAAAGCCGGGCCGCCGCAGAGCGGACATTCCAGCACGTACTTTTCCTCCACGGTGAAGTCCGACGCGCAGTCCCGGCAGTGCCCCCCGACGGGGACCTCCTCGATCTCCAGCGTCGCCCCCGCCGCGGCGCCGCTCCTGGCGCAGTCGAAAGAGAAAAGGAGCGAGTCCGCCATGATGCCCGAGGCCTTCCCGATCCTCACCCGCACCTTTTCCACCCGGCTGCAGCCCTCTTCGGCGCAGGCGTCCCTGACAATATCGAGAATGCTCATGGCTATGGAAAGCTCGTGCACGGCGGTATGGCGTCAGGCGAGATGGGGGGCTCGAGGGTCAGACCTCTTTCCCGGGCGTCTTCTCCCAGCGGATCGTGCCCCTTCGGAGGACCTCGGCCATCTCGTCGTCGCCCCCGCCTTCGCCGTCCCTCGCCTTCTCCGCCTCCACCAGGCGTCCGAAGAAGCTCAAGGAAGACTCCGCCGCTTCGCGAGCGATCTTCTGCATGGCAAAGCCGGCATGAACGAGAACGTAGTCCCCCACGTCGACCTCCTCGGGCAGGAGCATCAGGTTCACTTCGCGGCGGGCTCCGCAGACGTCCACCATCGCCGTGAGATCGTTCTTCTCAATCACTTTTGAAGGTATGGCCAGGCACATGGTGCTTTCCTCGCAGGGGTTGTCTCTGCTCGCGATCTTATCATATTCCAATGGAGCCGGGCGGCTCAGTCCCCGGCCGCTCCCTCGCCCCAGAACAGGCTCCGGCAGGGGCGCTCCTCGGTGCACTTCCCGACCGTGTAGCCCAACTGTCTCAGCTCTCCGACGACGTGTCCCATCAGTTTCTCGAGGGCCCCCTCCACCTCCGGGGAGAAGCCGAGGCCCGACTCCATCGTCTTGGGCTCGACGCCGAAAAGCACCAGGCGCCCCGGCATGACGTCGGTCAGTTTGGCGGTGGCGAGCAGGTCGGAGAGCCCCAGCTGGTGGGGCGTGATCCTTGTCTCGAAGGTGGCCGGCACGTCATCCCCCTCGACCCGCATCACCGTCCCCGGCGGCTTGCCGGCACTGATGGCGTCGATGATGATGAGGTGGTCGACCCCGTCGAAGAAGCGCAGCAACTCGATCCCGGAGGTGCCTCCGTCGAGCAGGTGCACCTCGTCCGGAAAGTCGTACCGGCGCTGCAGCTCCTCGATGGCCCGGATGCCGATGCCCTCGTCCAGGAGCAGGACGTTGCCGACGCCCAGGACGAGGGCGCTCACCGCACCTCCATGCGGTGAGCGCCCGTCCGGGTCGTATCTTCGCTAAAGGACCTTGACCTTGACGATCTCACGGTGCTGCTTGTCGACGAGGTGGACGGCGCAGGCCAGGCAGGGGTCGAAGGAGTGGATGGTCCTGAGGACCTCCAGGGGTTTGTGCTCGTCCGCCACGGGCGTGCCGATAAGCGCCGCCTCGTAGGGCCCCATGGCGTCGTCGCCGTTGCGCGGGCAGGCGTTCCAGGTGGAGGGAACCACGGCCTGGTAGTTCTTGATCTTCCCGTCCTTGATGACCACCCAGTGGGAAAGGATGCCGCGGGGCGCCTCGTGAAAACCGAAGCCCTGCTGCTCTCCCTTCGGGAAGGTCGGCGGGTTGAAGGTTGTCAGGTCTCCCTTGCCGAGGTTCTCCAGCAGGGCGTTGTACTGGTCCTGCATCGTGTCGTTCAGGATGGCGCACCGGATCGAACGGGCCGCGATCCGGCCGATGGTGGAGTGCAGCGCACCGACTCCCACCTTCGTCCCGGCCAGGGCGCTCACGGTGTCCAGCGTCTGGGTGACGTATTTCGCCGCTCCCTCGTGGCCGGCGGCGAACATGCACAGGACGTTGGCCAGGGGTCCGACCTGGGCCGGCTTGCCCTGGAAGGTGGGGGACTTCACCCAGGAGTACTTCTCGTTCTCCGTGACGCTTTCCTTCCAGTCCTTGAAGTTCGGGACCGTGTCCCCTTCCCAGGGGTGGCGCGTCCAGTCACCGTCATACCAGGAATTCTTGATCCCTTCCGCCACGTTGTCACGGAAGAAGGGGTCCTGGAAGCTCTTGATGGGCGTAAACTTGCTCACGTCCCCGCCGGGGATGTAACCGCCGGGCAGGTGGAACTCGGTGCCCTTGGAATCCATCGGCATGTCGGGAGCCGAGAGGTAGTTCGTCACCCCCTTGCCGTACCCGGTCCAGTCGGCGTAGAGGGCCCCCACCGCCGCCGTGTCGGGCAGCATCGCCTTCTTCACGAACTCGCCGGCCTCGTCGAGGAGGGTCTTGACCAGGTAGAGGCGCTCCATGTTCAGAACGTCCGGAGCGTCGGGGTTGATGGGGTTCGTCACGCCGCCGACGTGGACAGTCTGGATGTGGGGCGTCTTGCTCCCGAGAATGGCCACCACCTTGTTGATCTGCCGCTGGTAGTGCAGCGCCTGCAGGTAGTGGGTCGCCGCCAGCAGGTTCACCTCCGGTGGAAGCTTCATTGCCGGGTGGCCCCAGTAGCCGCTGCTGTAAATGCCGAGTTGCCCGGACTGGATGAAGGTCGTCAGGCGGTCCTTGGCTCCCTGGAGCTCCTGCCGCGTGTTGCCCCTCCAGTCCTCGATCTTGTTGGCCAGTTTGACCGTCTCGCCGACGTCGGCGCTGATGGCGCTGACGATGTCGACCCAGTCAAGAGCGGCCAGGTGATAGAAGTGGACGATGTGATCGTGGGTGGCGTGGGCGCCCATAATGAGGTTGCGGATGTACTGCGCGTTGAGGGGGATCTCCATCCCCAGGGCATTTTCAACCGAACGCACTGAAGCCAGTGCGTGAACGGTCGTTCAGACGCCGCAGAAACGCTGGGTGAACGCCCAGGCGTCTCTCGGGTCCCTTCCCTTGAGGATCAGCTCGACACCGCGCCACATCTGCCCGGAAGACCAGGCGTTGGTGACCTTCCCGCCGTCGACCTCACACTCGATCCGCAGGTGGCCCTCAATCCTGGTAACGGGGTCAATTACAACTCTTTTCGCCATTAGTTTTTACCTCCCAAAAGGTTACGCACGCTCCGGCTCCGGAAGGACCGGCAGAGCTCTCACGAAGATCAGATAGCCCATCACCTCCACCGACAC
>JAUWCW010000077.1 GCA_030609125.1 Candidatus Rokuibacteriota bacterium | reverse complement strand
GCGAGGCTGCCCGAAGTCTCCCTCGACGCGGGCTATACCCGGCTGAGCGTTCCGGAGACGTCGGACATTCCCATTCCCGGCTTCAGCCTGCCGGACGCGGAAGCCGACGTCTCCGTGGTGGCGACCGTGCCCCTGTACACCGGCGGGCGCCTCCCGGCCGCCCGGAGACAGGCCGCCCAGGGCCTGGCCCTGACCAGGGAAGCCGAGCGGCGCACGCAGGGCGACATCCTGCTGGAGACGGCGACCGCCTTCTACGAACTGCTCGCGGCCCAGCATTTCATCGACATTGCGATGGAAGCCCTCGAGGGCAGCAACGGGCACCTCACCGACATTTCCGCCCTGCTCAAGCAGGGTCTGGTGGCCAGGGTCGACCTGTACCGCACCGAGGTCACCGTGGCGCGGCGGGAGCGGGACCTGGCCGCCGCGGAAACCAACGCCGTGCGGAGGTCCGAGCACCTCTCCTCCCTCATCTTTCCCGACAGGATCGTCACCGTCCGTGCCCGCGGTGAAGTGCCTCCGCCGGAGGAAGAGAGGTCCGTCGACGAGTGGATGTCCATCGCCGAAGAGAGGTCGCCGGAGATCATTCTCTCGCGGCACTCCCTGGAACTGGCCCGCACCGGCGTCGAGGCCGCCCGGGCGGAGCGATGGCCGAGACTGGGACTCTTCGGCGCCTACGGAGCAAAGGACGAGCGCTTTTCCTTCGACGATGAAGACCGCTACTGGAACGCCGGCGCCGCCCTCACCCTTCCCCTCTACATGGGGGGAAGAACCATCCTGGGGATCGACGTGGCCAGGGACACGGAGCGTCAGGCGGACAACGACATCGTTCAGGTCCGCCGCTTCATCAGAAGAGGAATCGTCGACGCCGACGCCGGGACAACTCTTGCTCTGCGCCAGTACGCCGCCGCCGTCAAGGCCGTCACCGCCGCCGAGGAGAACCTCAGGGTGACACGCCTGAAATACAACCAGGGGCTGATTTCCAACATAGACGTCATCGACGCCCTGCTGTCGTTCTCCCGGTCCAAGTTCGACAGGATCCAGGCCCTGAAAGACTTCCACATCAACCGTGCCCGCCTCATGCGCCTGGCGGGAACCATCGAGGAGCTCCCATGAACAAGCCCGTCAAATGGACACTCTTTGTCCTCTGTGTCGCTCTGCTGCTCGGTGCGGGATTCGGGCTCCTCTACCTCGGAACCCGGCACGCCGGCGACCTCGCTCCCCCCGAGGAACACGCCGTCCCCGTAACCGCCGTCAGGCTCGGCCCGAGAGATTTCGCGGCCGCGGCAGAGTACACGGCCCGGCTCTCCGCCGCCAGCGACATAACCGTCACCGCCAGGGTAGGCGGCACCATCGAGGAGGACCTCATCACCGAAGGCGAAGAGGTGCGCAAGGACCAGCCGCTCTATCGCGTCGAGGACGACTCCTACCGCTACGCCATGGATCAGGCCGAAGCCGCTCTCGACCTGGCACGGCAAAACCACCTCAAGACGCAGAACATCAGCCGTCCGGAGCTCATCCACCGCCTGGAGGCCCTGCTCGTGCAGCGCGAGTCCTCCCTGAAGAAAGCCGAGAACGACGCGGCGCGCTACGAAGAGCTCCACCGGGAGGGAGCGATCCCCCTGAGCCGGAAGGAGGAGAGCGACCTGGCACTCACCGCGGCGCAGGCCCAGCTGAAGATCGCCCGGAAGAACCTGGAGGAAGCCCGGACCGGCGCCCGCGCCGAAGACCAGGCCGCCGCCGAGGCGGCCGTACGGCAGGCCGAGGCGGCCTGGAAGCTGGCGAGAAACACCTGGGAGAAGACCGTCATCCGGTCGCCCCTGCAGGGCACCATCGCCGCCAAGAAGGTCTTCGCCGGCGACACCGTCCAGCCAGGCATGCCGGTGGCGGAGGTCGTCGACCTGACTTCATTCAAGATCGAATTCGGCGTCTCCGACGCCGACGTCGCCTTTTTCAAAGCCGGCAAGAAAGTCACCGTCTCGCCACGCCACGGCGGCGAGCCGCTCCCCGCCGTGGTGAAGAACGTCGGCGTCAAGGCCGACGAGAAGACGGGCTCCTTTCCGGTCATCCTCAGGATGGGGAATCCCGGCGGCGGCACCGGCCGCCGCATCCTGCGCGCCGGCATGGACGTGACCGTATTGTTCACCCGGATCGAACTTCACGACGTCCTCGTGCTCCCGTCCTCGGCCCTTCTGCGGGAGGTAGGCCGATCCCTGGCCTTCGTTGTCGAAGACGGCGTCGCCCGCAGGCGGGAGGTGACCCTCGGCCCGGAGTACCGGGGAGACTCGGTCGTCACCGGGGGCCTGAAAGAGGGCGAAGTCCTGGTCGTTGTCGGACAGCAGCAGCTGCGTGACGGAGACAAGGTTGAACTCACCCTCGAACAATAGGCCGCCCCACTACAACTGGATCGTCGAGTTTTCCATCCGCCAGCCGGTCCTGGCGAACCTTGCCTTTGTCATCATCATGGTCGTGGGGCTGTGGGCCCTCTTCACCCTTCCCCGGGACATCAACCCCGACGTTTCCTTCGAGACGGCGGTGGTCATTACTCCCTACCCCGGCGCGACGCCGGAAGACGTCGAAAAGCTTGTCACCATTCCCCTCGAGGACGAGATTCGCAACGTCAAGGACCTCAACCGCGTCTATTCCCGTTCCGAGGAGAACCTCTCGGTCATCGTCGTCGAATTCGACACGGGGACCCCGATCAAGGAGCGGGTACGTGACCTTCGGGACGAGGTCGACAAAGTCAAGGATCTGCCGGAGGAGACCGAAGACACGCAGATCATAGAGCTGGACACCGGCGGGATACCCATGATCTCCGTCATCCTCTCGTCGGGATCCATCGCGGAGCACGACCTCAAGGAGATCGCCGAGGACCTCCAGGACGAGCTCGAGGACATCCCGGGCGTCTCGTCGGTCAACCTGGCCGGAGTGAGGGAAAGGGAAATCTGGATCAGCGCGGACCGTTCCCGCCTCGAGCGCTACCGCCTCTCCCTCTCGGCGGTCGCCGAGGCCGTGTCACGGCGCAACCGGAACATACCCGCCGGAACCGTCGACATCGGAGAGGAAGAGGCCCTGGTGCGCACCGTGGGGGAGTACCGCTCCGTCGAGGAAATCCCGGGCACCATCGTGCTCTTCTTCCGCCCCGGCCACACCGTCCGCGTCCGTGACGTGGCGACTGTCGAGGACACCTTCGAGGACCCGTCGACCGAATCCCGGATAAACGGCCGCCCGGCGGTCAGCCTGTCGGTTCTCAAGGAGAAGGAAGCCGACGCCCACACCGTCGTCGCCGCCGCCAAAGCGATCGTGACGCAGCGGATGTCCCTGATCCCGTCCCCCCCCCGGGTCGATTATGTCGGCGACATGACCGTCCTCATCGACCAGTCCCTCGGTGTCCTGTGGAACAACGCCCTCATCGGCCTCGTGCTCGTCATCTTCACGCTGATGTTCTTCGTGGGGACGCGCAACGCGGTTCTTGCCGGCCTCGGCATCCCCTTCTCCTTCCTCGCCACTTTTGCCGTCATGAAGTGGACGGGAATGTCGATCAACGGCGTTTCCATATTCGCGCTGGTCCTGGTGCTCGGCATCGTCGTCGACGACGCCATCATCGTCATCGAGAACATCTACCGCTACCTGGAGAAGGGGCTTGCTCCTCTCGATGCCGCCCGGTACGCCGGCGAGGTGGCCGCACCGGTCATCGCCTCGGTGACGAGCACCATGGCCGCCTTTCTGCCCATGCTCATCATGACCGGCATCATCGGCGAGTTTCTGGGCGTCATCCCGAAAATCGTCACCATCGCCCTCGCCGCCTCCCTCCTGGAGGCCCTCTTCATCCTGCCGAGCCACATCGCCGATTTCGGGAGGGCCCGGAAGAGGCCGCCCCTCGGCGATCCGGTTTTCCGATTTCTCCTGAAGATCTACCGGCGCCTCATCATCGTCTCCCTGGGCAACCGGACCATGGTGCTCACCCTGGTCCTGGTCCTGGCGGTGGTCGGCGTCATGCTCGTTCCTTATCTTGGAATAGACATGTTTCCCGACGACGACATCCCCCAGTTCTCCGTTCGCCTGGAGGCCCCCGAGGGCACCCCCCTCGACGCCACCAGCGCCCTGCTTGCCCGTGTCGAGGAAAAGGCCCTTACCCTTCCCGCGGAAGAGGTCAAGGCGGTCTTCGGGCGGACCGGCGTCATCTACCAGGAAAACGACGAAACCATCCGGGGGACCAACGTCGGCGAGGTCATGGTCGAGCTCGTGGCGAAAGACGAACGCCGCCGTTCCATCGACGAGATCATCGACGACCTGCGGGGGCGGATCGGCGTCATCCCGGGGATACGCTCCGTGGAGTTCCACAAGATCGAGGGCGGGCCGCCGGAGGGTGCGCCGGTGGCGGTACAGGTGAAGGGTCGAACCCTCGACGGCGTTGAGCCTCTCGTCATGGAGATCAAGAGAATCCTGGCGGAGATACCGGGCACCAAGGACATCAAGGACAATTACATTCCGGGCAAGGACCTGCTCACCATCGAGGTCGATCCCGAACGGGCCGCCCGGTACGGTCTCTCGCCCGCCCTGATAGGCATTGAAGTCCGCGCGGCCAACGACGGCCGCAAGGCCTCGGTCTTCCGTGACGGCGACGAGGAAGTAGACATCATCGTCAAGCTGGAGAAATCCGACCGCAACTCCGCCGAAACCCTGCGCTCACTGAGAATCGCCGCGCCATCAGGCGAGATGGTCCCCCTGGAGAACGTGGCGGAGATATCTCTCGTACCCGGGCCGTCGAAGATCCGCCACCTGGACTTTGAGCGAACCGTCACCGTTACCGCCGACCTGGACAAGGAGAAGACCACCTCGGTCCGGGCCAACCAGGCCTTCGCCGCCGAAGTCCCGGCCCTCCTGGCCCGCTTTCCGGGTTTCACCATCGAGCAGGGCGGTGAATACAAAAAGACCCAGGAGAGCTTTGAGAGCCTCGGCCGGGCGTTCCTCATCGCACTCCTGGTGATCTACACCATCCTGGGGATCCAGTTCCAGTCCTTTCTCCAGCCCCTGGTCATTCTGCTCACCGTCCCGTTCGCTTTCATCGGCGTCATCACGGGCCTCCTCGTCAACGGGCACCCCTTCTCCCTCGTCTCCATGGTCGCCGTCGTCGCCCTGGCGGGAATCGTGGTCAACGACTCTCTCGTTCTCGTGGACTTCATCAACAAGAGGAGGGCGTCGGGAATCTCTCTCTACCGCTCTATCGTCCGCTCCGGCATAGTCCGCATGCGCCCGGTCATCATGACGTCCCTGACGACCATAGTCGGCCTGCTCCCCATGTCCCTGGCCCTGGGAGGGGAGTCGCCCGTCTGGGAACCCCTGGCGACCTCCCTCATCTGGGGGCTCGTCTTCTCCACCTTCCTGACCCTCTTTGTCATCCCCGTGGCCTACTCCCTTCTGGCGGAATGGACGAGGAACCTGAAGCCCGAACGGGCCGGCCCCGGGATGTCTCCGGCCTACCCGAGGAGAAAAAGAAGGTGAAAAGTCAGTCCGCCGCGCCCGGTTCTTCCTGAATTCTCACCCTCTCCGGCACGTGCACCGTCGAGGTGGGGAACGCTATCTCCGCTCCGTGGGCGGCGATGATCTTCCCGATCTTCAGAAGCACGTCCTGCTTGATCACGTGAAAATCCGTCCACACCGTCGTGTGCGTGAAGGTGTAGATGAAAAAATCCAGGGAGGACGGGGCGAAGGCGTTGAAATTGACCATCAGGGTCTGGGATTCGTCTATCTCCGGGTGGCCGATCAGCATCTGTCTCACCTCCGCGGTGATAGCGCCCATCTTGTCCAGGTCGTCGTAGCGGACGCCGATGGTTTCCTTGATACGGCGGTGGCTCATGCGGGAGGGGTTCTCGATGGCCATGGAGAGAAAGAAGCCGTTGGGGACGTAGAGAGGTCTCTTGTCGAAGGTGCGTATCTTCGTCTGCCTCCAGCCGATCTCCTCCACGGTGCCCTCGATTTCCCTGTCGGGAGAGCGGATCCAGTCCCCCACGACAAAGGGCCGGTCGAAAAAAAGGATGAGACCCCCCAGGAAGTTGGCCAGAAGGTCCTTGGCGGCGAAGCCGATAGCGATACCGCCGATGCCGCCGAAGGCCAGGAGTCCGGAGATGCTGAACCCGAGGGTCTGCATGATTACCAGGGCGGCGGCGATGACGACCGAAGCCCGGACGAGCTTGGCCAGGGCGTCAGCCGTGGTCCTGTCTACACTCTTGCCGGCCGCCTCCATCGTCTGGAGCAGGTTCTCCTCCACCCGCTCCACGAGACGCATCAGAAACCAGACAAAGACGGCGATGATGCCCACGTCGAGGACCGGGTCAAGGCTGCTGAAAAACGCCGACGCGCCTTCGGTCTGGGACTCGACAATGTGAACCACGAAGGTCAGGCCCGCCAGCCAGACGAAGACCCTCAGGGGCAGGCGCAGGGCCTCGACAAAGGCGTCGTCCCACGGGTTTGCCGTCCTGGTGAGACTTGCGTGAACGCGATCGAGGAGGCGGAGAAGAAAGAAGTTCAGCAGCAGGATCGCGAGGACAGCGGCGAATATCTGGGCCGCCCAGGACATGTCGCCGGCGACGAGCCGTTCCCATTCAAAAGAGCGTAAAGCATCCATCTGCCCGGAGGCCTCCCTGCTGTCGGTGTCGTGACTGCGCTGCCGTGCGCCATCCCTAATACCACACCGCGCCGGAAGTGAAAAGGCCCCGATCATGTATAATGTCCGGCGAACTTCGGGGCGGGACCTCCGCGGCACCCCCACGCGGGCCCCCGGCAGCATGGGGAAAGGGATCAGAATGAACGGCGGCGGGATAATCAAGACCGATCACTTGAGCATCAGGGCGTTTATCATAGCCGTCGCCATCGCCTGGACGCTCATCATCCTCGCCTCCCTCGCGTGGAACATCAGACAGGTCCGGAAGAACACCCTCCAGGAGGCCGCCATCCAGGCGGAGGTGGCCCATGAGAAAGACATAATCTATCGCCGCTGGAACACCATGCACGGCGGCGTCTACGTCAGGGTCACCGAAAAGAGCCGGCCCAATCCCTACCTGACGGTCCCCGAGCGGGACGTGGAAACGACGTCGGGACAGAAGCTCACGCTCATCAACCCCGCCTACATGACCCGCCAGGCGAGCGAGATCGCGGGTCCGGACTTCGGCGGCATGCTCCACATAACCAGCCTCAACCCCCTCCGTCCCCAGAACGCCCCCGACAAGTGGGAGCGCGGGGCTCTCGCGTCTTTCGAGGCAGGGGCCAGGAAGATCAGCTCGGTTGACTTCATCGACGGCCGGGAGTACATGCGGCTCATGCACCCCCTGCTGGTGGTGGAGGGGTGTCTGCGCTGTCACGCCGCGCAGGGATACCGGGCGGGAGACATCCGGGGAGGGATCAGCGTCGCCGTGCCCATGGCCCCCTTTCGGGTCATCGAACGCCAGCACATCATCACCCTCTCCCTCGCCCACGGGCTTCTCTGGCTTCTGGGACTGCTGGGCCATTTCTTCGGCACCAGGGAGCTGGTGCACAGCGACAGGGAACGGCGTCAGGCGGAGGGGAGCACCCGGCGCTATGCCCGGCAGCTGGAGGAATCCAACCGGCTCAAGGACCTTTTCATCGACATCATGCGCCACGATCTGCTGAATCCGACGGGGGTCATCAAGTGCTACGTCAGCTATCTTCTCGAAGAGGAGACGGACCCCCGCAAGAGAGACATGGCGGCCAAGATCGATCTCGTCAACAACAGGCTGACGGAGATGATACAGAACGCCTCCAAGTACTCCCGCCTGGAGGAGATGGAAGAAATCGAGTGCAGCCGTGAGGATCTGAACAGGATCGTCAGGGAGTCGGTGCTGCTCGTCGACTGCGGATCGGATGAGACCGGCATCCGTGTCGACTATCTGGCCGAGGGGGAGTACCCCGCCACGGTAAACACCATGATCGGCGACGTCTTCGTCAACCTCACCTCCAATGCCATGAAGTACGCGGCGGCGGGCAAGAGGGTCGAGATCGGCATCGAGGACGACGGGCCGAACTGGAAGGTCTACGTCAAGGATTTCGGGCCGGGCATATCCGACGACGACAAGGAGAAGATCTTCACCCGCTTCGAGCGGCTGCAGAAAGAGGGCGTGCAGGGTACGGGCCTCGGGCTGGCGATCGCACGGCGCGTCGTCGACCTGCACGAGGGGAGAATCTGGGTCGAGGACAACCCCGAGGGCGGCTGTATCTTCTTCGTCTCCCTTCCGAAAGAGGGCCCCGGTCACAGCTCCTGACCGGCCACGGAAGGGCTCTCCCCCAGCTTATTCACGAGGCTCTTTTGGCCCCTGACTGCGTTGCGCCTTCACTCGGTTGTGCGGCGTACAGCAGTACGCCTCCGC
>JAUWCW010000121.1 GCA_030609125.1 Candidatus Rokuibacteriota bacterium | reverse complement strand
ACAGGGACGGGGGAGAATACCACGACCACGACGACCTTCAGCTCCAGCAGCGTCATAGAGTCGGACCTGCAGAGCGGCAAGACGGACACGGTCGATGTAGAGGTGCAGAACTCGACCATCATCCTTGGTGACGTCGGCGGCGGAGTCTCAATCACCGTCTATCACGCCACCGTGGAGTACTTCGTCGAGGGACAGAACCTCCCCTCCTACCAGTACACGGTGACGCTCTTTCTCCCGGCGCCGACATCGGGCGATGCCGGCGCCGCCGACTCGACGGAAACGCTGATCGGCCTGCCGCTGGTTCCGACGGCGCTGAAGGACTGGATTCTGAGCCCCGCCAACTTCCCTCCCGAGATCGCCGCCCGGGGCTTCACCGGTGAGGCGAAGATCATCCTCAGGGGCCGGACCGGGGAGGGGAGGGAGCTGGATGTCTCCAGCAGCGTTACGGTGGTATTCAATTGACGGCGGCCTGAAGACACCGTGGCGCGCATACTGATCACCGGGGGCGCCGGCTTCATCGGCTCGCATCTCTGCGACCACTTTCTCGAGCGCGGGGACGAGGTCCTCTGTCTGGACAACCTCTCCACCGGCAGCACCGGGAACATCCAGCACATCAACAGTCCGAACTTCCGCTTCATAAAGTACGACGTGACGAACTACCTTTTCGTCGACGGACCGCTGGACTTCATCCTTCACTTCGCCTCCCCCGCCTCCCCCATCGACTATCTGGAGCTTCCCATCCAGACCCTGAAGGTGGGCAGCCTGGGCACCCACAAGGCGCTGGGCCTGGCGAAAGAGAAGGGGGCCGTCTTCCTTCTCGCCTCGACCTCGGAAACCTACGGTGACCCGCTGGTTCACCCCCAGACGGAAGACTACTGGGGGAACGTCAACCCCATCGGGCCCCGGGGAGTCTACGACGAGGCGAAACGCTTCGCCGAGGCCCTCACCATGGCCTACCATCGCACCCACGGCGTGCGGACGAGGATCGCCCGCATCTTCAACACGTACGGGCCCAGGATGAGGATCAACGACGGGCGGGCAATTCCGAACTTCATCTGCCAGGCCCTCCGCGGCGAGGATCTCACCGTCTACGGTGAGGGGACGCAGACGCGCAGCTTCTGCTCCATCCGGGACATGGTGCCCGGCTTCGTGCTCCTCCTCGAAAAGGGCGGCCCCGAGCCGGTGAATCTTGGCAACCCCGACGAGTATTCCGTCCTCGACATGGCCAAGAACATCATCGAGGTGACGGGGAGCGCGAGCCGCATCGTCCACACCGACCTGCCCGTTGACGACCCGAAGGTGCGCCAGCCCGACATCACCCGGGCCCGCTCGACCCTGGGGTGGAGCCCGACGGTGGAGCTGGCGGAGGGGTTGGAAGAGACCATCGCCTATTTCCGTGACAAGCTGGGCCTTCAGGGTGAGGGCGGCGGATGAGCCGGACCATTCTCGTCACCGGAGGGGCGGGTTTCATAGGGTCCCACGCGGCCGCGTCCTTTCTCGAGAAGGGTTGGCGCGTGGGGGTGGTGGACGACCTCTCCACGGGAAAGAAGTCGAACCTCCCCGGGGGCGTGGACTTCTACCAGGCGGACATCACCGACCCCGGCGCCCTGGAGCCGGTTTTCGAGGCCCTGAAGCCGCAGGTCGTCAACCACTACGCGGCGCAGACGAGTGTCAGGATCTCCACCGACGATCCCGCCCGGGACCTGAAGGTGAACGTCCTGGGAACGCTCAACCTGATAACCCTGGCGGCGCGGCACGGTGTGCGGTATTTTCTCTTCGCCTCCACGGGCGGCGCGATCTACGGTGACGGCGTGAAGATCCCCACGCCGGAGGAGGCGGCCTGCAGACCTTCCAGCCCCTACGGGGTCGGCAAGCTGGGGGCCGAGCACTACCTGGAGTGGGCCGAGCAGTCCCTGGGGCTGCCGAGCCTCCGGCTCCGCTACGCCAACGTCTACGGCCCCCGACAGGACCCTCACGGCGAGGCGGGCGTGGTGGCCATTTTCTCCCGGGCCATGCTCGAGGGGGGGGAGCCTCGCATCAACGGCGACGGCCTCCAGACGAGAGACTATGTCTACGTGGGTGACGTGGTCAGGGCCAACGTGGCGGGCGTGGAGAAGGGGCTTACAGGCACCTTCAACGTGGGGACGGGGGTGGAAACCGACGTGAACAGGCTCTTCGGGAGCCTGGCATCACTGACAGGCTTTGACGGCCCCGAAAGGCACGGACCGGCCATGCCGGGTGAGCAGTCCCGAAGCTGCCTCGACGCCGGGCGGCTCAAGAGGGCGTGCGGGTGGGAGCCGTCGGTGTCCCTCGAGGACGGGCTGGCGCGCACCGTGGAGTGGTTCCGGGAGAGCGATCGTGCAGATTGAGCGTCTGGGGGCGTCGTTTCTCGCCCTCCTGCTCGTGAGCCAGGCGGCCTGTGTTTCGATGGCCGAGAACGTGCCCGGCACCGCCGGTCCGGTCATCGAGATCGACACCGACCCGGCGGAGGATGTGGACAAAAGGGCCTACTACAGCTTCGCCCTCGCCTCGGAGGCGATCAACGATGGCAGGCTGGAGGAAGCGGAGGAACTGCTGCGCACGGCCATCGGCTACGATCCGGGATCGGCCTTCCTCCATGTCGAGCTGGCCACGGTCATGGTGAAGCTCGGGGACCTCGAGTCCGCCGAGGAGTCGGCCCGCAAGGCCATGGTCCTCGATACGGGCCTCGTTCCCGCGTACCTTCTTCTCGGCAACCTCTACACCTCCACGAGGCGCAAAGAGGAGGCGGTTTCCATCTACCGCAAGCTTGTCCGGATAGACCCCGCCCTGGAGGAGCCCCAGCTTCTTCTGGCGGACCTGCTCAAGGAGATGAGCCGCCTCGACGAGGCGAAGGAAGTTCTGGAAAAGATGACCGAGACCATACACGGCAGCTATCTTGGCCATTACCAGCTTGGCCGGATCTATGCCGCCGAAAAGGACCTGGAGGAGGCGGAGAGGAGGCTGCGGAAGTCGCTGCAGATCAAGCCCCACTTTCTCCCCGCCGTCAAGTACCTGGCTATCGTCTACGATCTCCGGGGCAGGGAGAAAGAGGCCCTGGAGCAATACCTGGAGGTCCTTGAGATCAATCCCCACGACAGCGAGACCCGGCTGCGGCTGGGAGAGCTGTTTCTCACCGGAGGGGAGTGGGACGCGGCCCTGCAGCAGTACGAGAAGCTGCTTCGCTTCGAGCCCGGCAACACCGCCGTGAAGGCCAAAATCGGCGTCGTCCATTTCCAGCGGAAAAACTACGAGGTCGCCGTCACCTCCTTCGAGGAGGTCCTCATGGCGGAGCCCGGCAACAACCGTGTCCGTGAGCTTCTGGCACTTGTCTACGAGGAGTGGGGCAAACTTGAGGAGGCGGCGGCTCAGCTGAGAACGGTCCTCGAGATGGAGCCCGACGCCGCCAGCAGCAGGATGCGGCTGGGGGTCGTCTACCGGAAAATGAAGCGCTTCCCCGAGGCGAAGGAGGAGTTCTCAAAGGTTCTGGAGCTCAACCCCGAGGCCGTCCTGGCCTACATCCAGATGTCCATCACCCTCTCGGAAGAGGAGAAGTACGAAGAGGCGGAGGCGGTGGTGATGAAGGGCCTGGATATTCTCCCGGAGAGCGCGGAACTGTATTTTCACCTCGGGGTCCTGAACGACAAGAAGAAGGACCTGGAGAAGACAGAGGCGGCGTTTCGTGAGAGCCTCCGGCTGGATCCCGAGAACGGCAACACCTACAACTACCTGGGCTACCTTCTCGCCGAGAGGGGGATACGCCTCGACGAGTCGGTGGAGCTGATCAGGAAGGCTCTCGAGCTTGAGCCGGAGAACGGGTATTTCATCGACAGCCTCGGCTGGGCCTATTTCCAGAAGGGCATGATGGAGGAGGCCGTGGCCGAGTTGGAAAGGGCGGCGGAGCGGATCTCCGATGACCCGATCATTCTCGAGCACCTGGGCGACGCCCGCTCCAGGGTCGGTGACGACGAAGGGGCGCTCGAGGCGTGGAAGAGGGCTCTCGAGCTCGACCCCGACAATGAGGCTCTCAAGAAGAAAACCGGCGATGCCGAGTGAGGGGCAGCGGGAAAGACGGCTCGGATCCTCCCTCGCCGCCGCTCTCCTCGCCGCCGCGGTTCTTTCCCTTCCGGCCTGCGCAACCACACCGGGCACCGGCGCAGTCGACACTCTCGAGGCACTCTTCCCAGGAGGCGCCGGGGCGGGCTCTCTCCGCGGCGAGGCGGAAGTGACCGTCTCCCTCGCGGGCGGGAGCGTCACCTTCCCGGGGGCTGTCATCCTGCAGGCGCCTTCCTCCTTCCGGATCGACCTGCTCGATCCCTTCGACCGCCCCGCGGCGGTCATCTTCTCCCGGGGGGGAGAGCTCATCCAGTACCGGCCCTCCGCCGCCGAGGCGGCCCTTCTGAGGCCACTCCCCGACGGCTGCAGAAGTGTGGCCCCCGACGGGTGGGTTCCTTTCGTCCTCGGAGCGGGCCCCCCTCCGGCGGGCATGGATTCCTACCGGGCGGTGAGGTGGTTTGGCGGAGACTCCCTGGTGAAATATGAGTGGGGCACGATTGCCGTGAAGATTGACTATCGCCCGGACGGGGAGGGGACCTCGCCGTCGACGGTGAGCTGGTATTGCGGTGAGGAGATCGCCATGCGCCTCGAGTTCGGCGAGATGCGCCCCGTCGGGGGTGCGCGCATCCCCGGGAGCTTCACCGTGAACTATCCCGGTGCGGGGATGAAAGTCTCCGTTGCCCTGGGAGCGGTGGAGGCGGGGGTGCCGCTTGATGCGTCCATCCTCGATCCGCCCCTTCCCGCGCGGACCCGCTGGGTCGAGTGGGACCTGGTGCGGAGCGATTAGGGGGCGAGGTGGGCGGTCCCGAAGTCCTGATCAGGGCCCCGGCGAAGGTGAACATCGGGCTCGAGGTAGTGAGAAAGAGGCGCGACGGGTACCACGAGATCCGGACCCTTTTTCAGGCCGTCTCCCTGGCCGACCGGATCCGCCTGCGAAAGCGCCGGCGGGGAATAAGGCTCGACTGCCCGGGGGTCCCCGGACGGAAGGAGCAGAACCTCGCATGGTGTGCGGCGGCGCTCTTTCTCGAGAGGACGGAGGCCGGAGGCGGACTTCACATCGACCTCGACAAGCGCATACCGGTCGGCGGCGGACTGGGGGGAGGCAGCTCGGATGCCGCCGCCGTCCTCCTCGGCGCTTCGCGTCTTTTCGGCCTGAAGCCGCCGGCGGAAGATCTGGCGGCGTGGGCGGGCGAACTGGGCTCGGACGTGCCCTTTTTCCTTTTCGGCGGGGCCGCCGTCGGCAGCGGACGGGGGGAGCGGATAGAGCCGCTGCGGGGGAAGGTCCCGCCCGGGAGGCTCCTCATCTACGCGCCGCCCTTTTCGAGTTCCACGGCCGAGGTCTACTCCGATCACCGGCGACGTCGATTGACAGGCGCCGGGGAGCGACTTACTCTTCTCGTGAGAAAATGGCGGAGGGCCGGCGCCGCCGGCATCGGGGGGGCTCTCTTCAACGACCTGGAAAGAACGGTTTTGCGGCGGCACCCGGAGCTGACTGAAGCGAAGGATCTCCTTCTGGCGCACGGGGCGGCGGGGGCCCAGGTGAGCGGCAGCGGGTCCTGCCTCTTCGGGATCTACGCCACTCCCCGTCAGGCGGCCCGCGCCGCCGGAGCGCTTCGGGGGCGCCTTCCGGGGAAGCTGACCGTCGCCCGCTTCCTTCCGCCGCGTCTTCGCTGGGGCGTCGTCAAACGGTAAGACACCGGCCTTTGGAGCCGGCATTTGGAGGTTCAAATCCTCCCGCCCCAGCCATTTTTTTGTTTTGACCCCTTCGGCCAGGTTCCGCCCTCGCCCCGCCCAGGGCGAGGAGGCCTACGACTATGCCTGCGGCTCGGCAGGGCTCCTGATCAAGTGTGAGCTGGCCCTGCAGGAGCGCGAGCTGAAGGTCAGCCGCCCCCTCAAGCTCTACGGCCAGGAGTTGACCGGTTCGAGCTACGCCATCGCCAGAATGAACATGGTGATCCACGACATGGAGGGCGAGATCGTCCGGGGCAACTCGATGACGAACCCCAAATTCCGGGAGTCCGACTCGCGCCTGCGGAAATTCGACATCGTGGTGGCCAATCCGATGTGCAACCAGCCCTTCGACCGGTCGGTCTTCGAGAACGACCCCTACGACCGCTTCGATACCCAGGGGGGAATCACTTCGGGAAAGGCGGACTGGGCCTGGCTCCAGCATACGGCCGCCTCGCTCAGAGACACCGGCCGGGCCGCCGTCGTCCTCGACACCGGGGCCG
>JAUWCW010000167.1 GCA_030609125.1 Candidatus Rokuibacteriota bacterium | reverse complement strand
ATGCGGATGGGCCTGCCGACGTTCGGCATGTAGAGCCACATGTTGTCCTCGAGGCGGAGCGTGCTCCTCCCCTTCTCGCTCGCAGGGGAAAGAAAGAGGGCCACCATTCGATCCTGGCCCTTCTTGATGGTGTAGAGCACGTACTCCTTCCTGCTTCCGTCGGGCTGGATGTTGATGAGCTTGCGGTACATTTCATACGATTCGGGGTTGAGGTTGCGGTCCACCTGCCGGAGGATCTTCTCCCCGTCAAGAGCGCAGGCCGGAGATGCTGTTCCGAAAAACAGTGCCGAGATCGTTATCGCAGCGAGCAGTTTCTTCATTTTCCTGGTCATCCTTCCCGTCACACCTGCCGCATGGCGGTTACCGGTTCCATCCGTGAGGCCTTGAAAGCCGGCTGCAGGCTGGCCAGCGCCGACACGAGAACAACAAGTACAGATGCAATCATTATCTCATTGACGTCCAGCGTCGGCGACAGCACGAGCCCCTTCTGGCGGCCGAAGTCGAAGCTGAGGGGATTTACCTTGAGGGCGAAAATCGCCGCCAGGGAGAACAGGGTCCCGGCGGCCGATCCAAGAATGCCGAGGCTGAGACCTTCAACCAGAAAAAGGGCGAGGATCTTCCCGGGCCGGGTCCCGATGGCGGCGATGGTCCCGATTTCCTTCATACGCTCGAAAACGGCCATGATCATGACGTTCATCACGCTGACCAGAACGATGGCGATGAGCATCACCTTGATGAAGAAGGTCATGACGTCGATCATCCGGGCAATGTTGTAAAAGGGAGAGAGTTTCTCCCAAGTGTGGATCTCGTACTTTGGTTTTCCCTCCTTGTTCAATTCCCCGGCGAATGCCGCCGACAGTTCCGCGTGCACCTTGTCGAGATCGTCAGCCTTTTTCAGGCGGACGGCGTACTCGTTGGCTTCTTTCTTTTCGATACGAAGGAGTGTCCTGGCATCCTTGATGTGAATGTAGCCGTCCCGCCCGCCGGGTCCGGAGATCCCCTCCAGGACACCGCGGACGGTAAGGGTCTGGGCGTTGACCGAGCCGTCCCGGTTGGTGGCCACGATCACCACCGTATCTCCGAGTTTGACTTTCATGCCCCTCGCCAGCAGTTCCGGCACGAGAATTTCCCCCGGTCTGAGAAGAGCGTCCCCCGCCGCGCCCTGAAGCATGCGCTTTGGCAGGAGGGGCGCCGTGAGTATCTCCTGCTCCGGATCGACGCCGTTAAGGCGAATGTTCGTCGTCTCCTCGAAGTTGCTGAACATCCCCCCGAACTTGATGCGCGGGGAGTAAGCCTCCACTTCCGGCAGGGCGTCCAGAACCTTTTCGATCGTCTCCATCTCCTTGGGGCGCAGATTCATGTGCAGGGGGAGGTTGTCGATGGAAGCGACGTAGCCGCGTTTGTGCACCTGCAGGTGGCCGAGCATGGAGTCGGTGATCTGGCCGACCATCAGGGACTTGAAGGCGCCGGTGATGGATGAGAAAAGCAGGACGGCCAGGACGCCGATAGTGATCAGCAGGGAGGTGAGCAGCGTGCGCCGTTTGTAGCGGAGGAGGTTCCGCAGGGCGATCTTCACGATATTAAGCATGTCCCGCCCTCCTGTCCTCGAGGTTGGTGACAAGACCGTCTTCGAGGGTGTATACGATCTCCGCCTCACCGACGATCTTGGGATCGTGAGTGGAAAAGACAAAGGTCGTCTTCCTCTCTTTTTTGAGGGATTTCATGAGATTGATCACCATGAAGGCCGTCTCGTGGTCGAGGTTGGCCGTCGGCTCGTCGGCGAGGACAAGCTTGGGGTCGGCCACCAGGGCCCGCGCCACCGCCACCCGCTGTTTCTGCCCTCCGGAGATCTGGGAGGGAAACTTCTTTTTCTGGTCGGCCATGCCCACCGCTTCAAGGAGGGTCTCGACCCTCTCCCGGCGCTCCCTGGCGCCACAGCACTCGACCATGAGCAGAGGGTACTCGATGTTTTCAAAGACCGTGAGGACGGGGATGAGGTTGAAGTCCTGGAAGACGAAACCGATGTTCCTGCCGCGAAAGGTCGCGCCTTCGGCACGGCCCAGAGTTGCGACATCGGTACCGACAACACGCAGCTGCCCGGAGGTCGGCTTGTCGAGGCAGCCGACCAGGTTGAGGAGCGTTGTCTTGCCGCTTCCCGACGGGCCGACGAATGAAACGAAGCTCGCCGGCTCGATCGCAAAGCTGATGCCCTTGAGGGCTTTCACCTCCACTTCACCAGCCTGGTAGGTCTTGGTGAGGTCTTTTGACTCAACCAGACTCATGGCTTTCTCCTCCCCGGTGCCGGCAGCGCTCCCCACCCTGACCTCTGCCGGATCCCGCGTTATCGTCGCTTCGGTGGAAATCCGTGCCGCCGCATTCGGGACACTGTTGAGGCCTTCCTGTTCCGAAAGGCTCTTCCCACTCATGTCTGCAGGCGTCGCACTTGAACGTTCTCTTTGCGGCCATTCTTACATTTCCTCCTTTGACATGAAGGACCTTACCAGTGTCCCTCGACATTGGCGCTCTGCGCAATAGAGAACTTCCCGTCCTTGAAATCCCTCACGACGGCGTCCACCGTGCCGACGGCGTCATTGACCACCTTTATCCCGGCCGCCTGGAGCGTCTCAAAGGCCTTGGGACCGCAGTAGCCGGTGAGGAGGACATCCGCTCCCTTGTCGCTTATCATGACGGCGGCCTGAATGCCGGCGCCCTGGAAGGCATCGACGTTCTCCTGGTTGTCCAGAACCTCGAAAGCGCGGGTGTCCGAATCGATTATCAGTATGTAGGCGGCACGTCCGAAGCGTGGATCAACCGCCGCATCAAGGTCCGTACCCCTGGACGTGACTGCTATTTTCATCGCTTACCCCTTCCCCCCGCCGCCGCACACCTGGCTGTCGTCGATCATGGGCAATCTGTCCGCGATCAAGTCTTCCACCACCGGTCTTATGTTACCTCTTTCCGCGTCATGATACACGTCGATGCCGGCCTGCCTGAACCCCATGAGGGGCCTCATACCGATGCCCCCCACGATCAGGGCGTTCACGTTGTGCTCGGCCAGAAGGTTGACGGGCACCATGCACCCGCCCTGGACATGTCCCCCGTTCCGAATCGTCGAGACCTCTCTGATCTCCCCGCCCTCCACGTCGATGAAGGTAAAGACGTCACAGTGGCCGAAATGACCCGATCTCTGTCCGTCCAGTCCGCCCTCTCCCGTAGAGGGGACCGCTACTCTTCCTTTTTGCATGATTCGTGACTCTCCTTTCCCGCTGTTGTCATTGCTTTCATGGGATCGAGCGCCGGAATTCATCGGAGGCGGTTCTGATTGCCGGTGATGCGGCGATCTGATCCCAGATCCGCCTGACCGCCCGCCCGGCCCTCGATCCTGCGTCATATTCGAAAACGGTCTTGCCGCCAACCATCGCCTCAGTGATAACCGGGTCGAAAGGGATCCTTCCCAGGACCTGTATCTTCTTCTCTTTCGCGAGTCTTTCGATGGCCTCCGCCTGTCCGGGGTTCAGGTCAAACTTGTTTACGCATACCATGCCCGGCACTTTGAAGTGGGCGGCCAACTGCACGACACGTTCCATGTCGTGCAGACCCGACACGGACGGCTCGGTGACGATGAGCAGAGCGGAAGCGCCGCCGATGGAGGCGATAACAGGACATCCCAGGCCCGGAGGACCGTCCGTAATGATCAGGTCCAGGTTTCTCGTTTCCGCGATCTTCCTTGCCTCCTGCCTCACAAGGGTGACCAGGCGGCCGGAATTCTCCTCCGCGATGCCAAGCCTGGCGTGGACCATAGGACCGAAGCGGGTTTCGGAGGCAAACCACTCCCCGCACGTCCTGGCCGGAAAAGCGATGGCCTTTTCCGGGCAGAAATCAACACACACACCGCATCCTTCGCAGTCAATACGATTGACTCCGTAATCGCTTCCGATGGCATCAAACCGGCACAGGTCAAGGCAAAGACCGCAGGCGGTGCATCGCTCCCGGTCTATTACGGCCGTTCCTCCTCCCTGAAAATCCTCCTGCCGGCGTATTGACGGATCCATGAGCAGGTGAAGATCGGCCGCGTCCACGTCGGCGTCGCAGAGGACCATGCTCCGCGCCAGGGAGGCAAAGGCGGCGGTCAGACTTGTCTTGCCGGTGCCCCCTTTGCCGCTCACCACAACCAGTTCTCTCATCGGGCTCCGACCTCTTTCCATCCGATTGTTTTTCTGATCCGGCGGAACAATTCCAGAAATTCTTCCTTCCACCCCGGCAGGGCTTCAACCACGAGCCTGCCCCTCGAGCAGGCCTCGGCGATACTCCGCTCGAAGGGGATCTCCATAAGGACCGGCAGGCCCTCCTCCTCGGCATACTCCTTCACGCCGTCGTCCCCTATGCCGGCACGATTAATGATCAGACCGCGGGGAAGGCCCAGGATCTTCACGGTCTCCACGGCCAGCTTCAGGTCGTGCAGGCCGAAAGGGGTGGGCTCTGTCACCAGGAGGACAAAGTCGGCCCCTCTCATGGCGGTGATGACCGGACATGACGTGCCCGGCGGCGCATCGATGATATTGACCTTTCCGGGCAGGACGTGGGACAGCACTTTGCGGATCAGAGGGGGCGCCATGGCCTCACCGACCCTCAGTCGTCCGTGAACAAAGCCGATATCATCCCGCCGTCCCTCCTCGATCACGCCGAGCTCACGGCCCGTTTCCGTGATGGCCCGCTCCGGACAGATCTCCATGCAGCCGCCGCAGCTGTGGCACATCTCCGGAAAGGTCAGGACCTTCTTCCCGAGAACCGTGATTGCCCTGAACCGGCATATTTCGGCACACTTTCTACAGTAGCTGCATGCCGTCTCGTCCACGACGGGAACGGGAGTGAAAACTCTCTGCTTTTCCCCGAGCGCCGGTTTGAGAAAGAGGTGGGCGTTGGGCTCCTCCACGTCGCAGTCCAGAAACTGAACATGGTCGGCAAGGGAAAAGGCCAGGTTGGTGGCAACCGTCGTCTTTCCCGTGCCCCCTTTGCCGCTTGCAACAGTGATAATCATCCGTTTTCAGCCGCTCTCGCCGGAGGCAAGGCTCATCACTGTCCGGAGATGCCTGGCCAGCCGGACCGCATCCGCTGCACCCGGCCGCAGCGGCAGCTGCATGAGCAGGCCCAGACCCTCCGTCGCTTCATGAAATTCATCGTGGGCCAGACTGCTCACGGCGGCCAGGTTGACCAGGGGATTGACCCTCACCATCCTTTGCGCGAACTCCAGGCCCGTCATATCTTCGAGCTTGTCATCAACCACTACCCTGTCAAAGTCCC
>JAUWCW010000047.1 GCA_030609125.1 Candidatus Rokuibacteriota bacterium | reverse complement strand
GGCAGGGACCTCAAGGGTGCCGTCCGCGAAGCGGATGAAGCAATGTACCTCGCCAAGCAGTTCGGCGGAAACAGGACCGTCACCTTCGAACATTCCGGCTGACGCCTCCCCGCGGGAAGCGTTCTCGCAAGTCCCTCGCGGGCGGACTTGACTTGTAAGTTACCCGCACTTTCTCTAGAATTTCTTCTCATCATGATCGAAGACCACGCCATACACGAAGCCTTGGAGGCGATCTGGTCCGCCCGGGAGCTGGATCTGCGGAAGATCGACTCCATCCGAGAGGTTTCCAGGATCGTTTTCAGCGGGGAGCTCGTCGAGGCCCTGGAGGAGAAAGAGCTCGCCGTCGTCCGGGATTCGAACCTTCTGCTGACGCCCAGGGGGGAGGATGAGGCCCGGCAGGTGATCCGGAGGCACCGCCTGGCGGAGCGGCTCCTTCACGACATCCTCAACATGGAGGTGGAAGCCACCGAGGACAGCGCTTGCGAGTTCGAGCACTTCCTCGCCGACCAGGTGACGGAAAGCATCTGCACCCTCCTGGGTCACCCCCGCGAGTGCCCCCACGGCTCTCCCATACCGGAGGGAAGGTGCTGCCGTGAGGCCCGGCAGGTCGTTGAGAGCCTTGTGGTGCCGGTGACACAGCTCTCTCCCGGCGAAGAGGGGCGTGTGGCCTATCTCAGCTCCAAGTCCCAGTCACGCCTTCACAAGCTCATGGCCTTCGGAATCGCGCCGGGGATGAACATCAAGGTCCATCAGCACTACCCCACGATCGTTCTCGAGTGCGAGCACACCCAGCTTGCCATGGAGGCCGAGATCGCCGGAGACATACAGGTCTGGCGCTCCGGAAAATCCGGCAAGGACTGAACGAAAAATGCAGCTCGACCATCTTACCATGCCGCAGTTCGAAGAGGCGCTGCGCCGCACCCGGACGATCATCCAGCCCATCGGCGCCGTGGAGGAGCACGGTCCCCACCTTCCCCTGGGTACGGACACTCTCCAGGTCCAGGCGGTTGCGCGGCAGGCGGCGGAGAAGTCCGGGGCCATCGCGGCCCCCCCCATTCCCTACGGGGTCTGCAGGAGCACGCGCGATCACCCGGGAACGATCGGCATTTCCACGACCGTTCTGCGGGCCCTGGTGATCGATCTGGGCCGTGACTTCTACCGGCAGGGTCTGAGAAATTTCATCTTCATCTCAGGACACGCCGGCAAAACGCACCTCATGACAATACTTGATGCCGGAGAGGAGCTGCTGGAGACGCTCCCCGACGCCCGCATAGCCGTCGTCTCGGAATACAACGAGATCCTCAGGGAGGGGCGGGACATCATCGAAACCGAAGACGACTCTCATGCCGGCGAGGTTGAGACTTCCCGCCTTCTCTTTCTCCACCCCGACCTCGTCCGGGGCACCGCCCCGGAGGAGTATCCGGGGTTCCCCCCCCACATACTCGTGAGAGACAAGCGCAGGTACTGGAAAGGCGGCGTCTGGGGCAATCCCGGACGGGCCAGCGCCGAGAAGGGCGAATCGCTGACGAAGATTGCCGTTCGCCACCTGGCCGGAATCATCTCACGACTTGAAAGCCAGGAAGTCCCTGAGCCCCCCAGGGCGCCGTAACATACTCCGCTTCGTCCCGGTATAATAAATTATGCTCCACCGCGAGGGCGATCACGGCGCCGGAGGACCAGGATTGGAAACCACACACTGCTGGCAGCACAATAACTGCTTCAAACCCTGTCCGGTCCGGGAGACGGAGTCTCTCTTCTGCTGGCGGCTTGCCCGCACCGAGGGATTTCAGAACGCCGAAACGTGCGAGAAGTGCGAATACCGCCGCAAGTGGTTCAACCACGAATTCTCGCTGGACGAGTTCATACAGCTCCACGACCGCCGCACGGGAACCAGGGAGGCCAAGAAGATTCTCGTCGCCGACGACGAGCCGAACATACTTTTCGCCCTCGAGGAAACGGTGAAGAGAGCGGGCCATGACTGCATCTCCACCGCAGACGGAGAAGAGGCCCTCTTCCTGGCGAGGGAGATAAGGCCCGATCTCATCCTCAGCGACGTCATCATGCCGAAGATCAACGGCTATGAGCTCTGTCAGTCAATCAAGGACGACGGCCGCACCAGCCACATCCCCGTTATCCTGGTCACCGTGCGGGGGATGGGAAAGGACATCGACGAGGGAACACGCTCCGGCGCCGACGCCTACCTGGTCAAACCCTTTCACGCCCAGGAGCTTGAGGAAATGATCAGCGGCCTGATGCCGTGAGATAGTCGATCTGCCCCGCGGCCCTGTCAGGCAACCGGAGGCCGTGTCCGCCCGCACCCGGCAGCGAGAGCGCGTGAGGTGAAAGGATTCCCCCCGTTCAGTCAAGCAAAACCTGGTTCCTGAGGGAGGGATTCTGTTCTCCGCCTCAGGCGGACCGCACAACTGAGCGACGGCATAACGCAGCCAGGGGACAGAAGATCCCCTCAGGAACCCGGTTTGATCATGGAGAGTGCCATCCGGGCATTGACCCGCAGATCCGGGTCCCCGGCCTCGCACACCTTCTCGAGGTGCGGAACGGCTTCCACCACCAGCTCGGGGTGACTTGACGCGATGTTGCCGATGGCGAGGACGGCGTACTTGACCGTGTCCTCATTGCTGCCCTGAAGGTACTCGAGCAGCCTCGGTATGTATTTCTTGACCAATTCCGGGTAGTGCAGGCCGACCGTACCGAAAGCCAGGAGGATACCCCCGCAGCTCGCCTCCCGGGTCTTTTCCAGGGCCCTCACGAGCCGGGGAAAGATCTCCTTCAGCAGCACGGGATTGGTAGCCCCTATCTTCCCGAGCGCGTGAGCCACCTCCTCGCGCTCGTCGTCGTCGTCTCCTTCGTCGAGGATTGACAGAAGCCGGCCGGCTTCTTCCTCAACCAGTTCGGGGAAGTAGAAGCCGATATTGCCGATGGCCTGCGCCGCATCACCGCGCACGAGCGAATTGCCGTCATCGAGAAGCCGGTGCAGCACCGGAATGCCCATCACTGCGCACGAGCGATCCTGCGCGAAGAGAGTGGCGAATGCCTGGGCGGCATCCATCCGGACAAAGGGATCGTCACTCTCCATGAGCCCGAAGACAACCTGCGCCAGCGGGCTGGCCTGGTCGGGATAGTCGAATCCCACTCTTGACACTACCTGCAGCAGGGCACTGACGGAATCGGAGTCTCCCTCGGCGAAAAGCCCTTCCGTCTCCCGGAGCAGAGACGGTTCCCGGCGAAGCATCTGCTCCACTTCCCCGAGCTTCTTTTCCCTGTACAGTATTGCAAGATCCTCGTTCACTGTCATCGCGCCGCTGATTTTACTCCTTGTGCTTCGCGGCCGTCAACGGATATACCCTTTTGAGTCTCCTGATCTCTTTCCTCCGTCATCTTTTTTTCGCATTTTACGTTGACATGATTTCCATCTCTCCTTACAATTTTTTTTGTTGCTAATGAAAAAAATTCCAGCTGTGCTGGCAGACCGCGACGCGTTCATTCAGAGCGCGCCTCTTCCCTGTTTTGTTCTTGACCGCCGGGGCAGAATCGCCACCTGCAACACCGCCGCCGGGGACCTTCTGAGAACCTCACCGGCCGCCCTTATCGGCACGTCGATAGACGACGTCTTCCAGCCGGCCCAGGTCCTTTACTCTCTCATGCGCTCACGCCGAAAGGATCTTCCCGCCGAGGAAATTCAGGTCAAGGTGTTTCTTCCCTCCGGCGACAAGGCGCCCGTGACGGTGAGGCTGCAGCGGCTGAGAACGTCTTCGCGGCGGGTCTACTTTCAGGTCTGGGTGCACGACGACAGCGCCTTTCACGAAATGAGAAAGCGCCTGGAGCAGTCGGAGAAGCTCTCAGCCATGGCCATCGTGGCCGGCAAGGTGGCCCACGAGATCCGCACTCCGCTGAACTCGATCTTCCTCAACAACGACCTTCTCCAGGAACGGGTCGAGAAGATGCGCGGCGCCCAGGCGCAGAAGCTCCGGCGGTATGTCGCCATTCTGCAGGAAGAGGTGGAGAGGCTGAACGAGGTGGTTCGCAGCTACCTTTCGCTCTCGCGTCTTGCCGGCGGCGACCGCGAGCCCACGCTCACCGAGGATCTTCTCGACGACTTCATCGAAGAGATCCGCGACGAATACCGCCGGCACCGCATTTCCATCGCCACCGCCTTTCGCGCCAGGCAGCGCGAAGTCATGCTCAACAGGAGGCAGTTCCGAAGGGTGATGCTCAATCTGTTTTCCAACTGCCGTGACGCCATCAAGAACGGCGGAGTCATCACCGTCTCCACCGAAGACACCGCCGACAGCTTCCGCATTACCGTCAGCGACACCGGGGAAGGCATCCCGCCCGAGTCCCTCTCCCGGCTCACCACACCCTTTACGTCCCTCAGAGCGAACGGCAGCGGTCTCGGCCTTTACCTTGTCCGGGAGATCGTCGAGCGTCACGGGGGACGCATCGACATTCAAAGTCTCCAGGGTGAAGGAACCTCGGTCATCATCACCCTGCCCTGCGGAGAGGCATGAAGAACACCATCCTGGTCGCCGATGACGACAAGAACACCGTCGCTTCCCTGAAGGAAGGGCTGACCGGCGAGGGTTTCAATGTGCTCTGCGCCTCCAGCGGCACGGAAGGGCTTGAGCTGGTTCGCTCGCACAACCCCGACCTCATTCTCACCGACCTGATGATGCCCGGCATGGACGGACTCGTATTCCTGAAGGCGGCCAGGAAAATCAATCCTTACCTTCCCGTCATCATCATCACCGGCCACGGCTCGGTGGAGACCGCCGTCGTTGCCCTCAAGGAAGGGGCCTACGACTATCTTTCCAAACCCGTGAGAATGAAAGAAGTCCTGCGCCAGGTTTCCCGCGCCCTGGAGGTAAAGGCCCTGCGGCTGGAAAACGTGGATTTGAAGAAGCGCATCAAAAGCCTGAGCATTCCCCAGGAGGTGGTGGGCAAGAGCCCCGCCTTCGCCCGCGTCCTGGAAGTCGTGCGGCAGGTCGCTCCAACGCGCAGCACCGTTCTTCTCTCCGGCGAGAGCGGAACGGGAAAGGAGGTGGTAACCAACCTCCTCCACGAGCTCAGCGCCCGCAGCGACAAAGCCCTGGTCAAGGTCAACTGCGCCGCTATTCCCGAGACGCTTCTCGAGGCCGAGCTCTTCGGTTACGAAAAGGGCGCCTTTACCGGAGCGACGCAGCAGAAGATAGGCCAGTTCGAGCTGGCGGACGGGGGCACGCTTTTTCTCGACGAGGTGGCGGACATGAGCCTCACCCTCCAGGCCAAGCTTCTGCGCTGCCTGCAGGAGGGGGAGCTCAGGCGCGTGGGAGGCACGGAGACCATCACCATAGATGTGCGCCTCGTGGCGGCCACCAACCAGAACCTCCTGGAGGCCATCGAGCAGAAGAAGTTTCGCGAGGACCTCTACTATCGTCTCAACGTCATCTCCATCCACCTTCCTCCCTTGCGGGAGCGGCAGGATGACGTCCCCCTGCTGGCGGGTTTTTTCATCAGAAAGTACGCCGCCGAGAACAAGACCACGATCAGCGGCATATCCCAGGACTGTCTCGACTCACTGATCTTCTATCACTGGCCGGGCAACATCAGGGAACTCGAGAACGTGGTGGAACAGATGGTCGTCATGACACGTGAGCCCCTGCTGAAGAAGGACGTTCTCCCAGCCAAACTGCGAAGCGGAGAGGAGCGCCGGGACACTCTCTTCCTCCCCCTTGGATCTTCTCTGGAGCACATCGAGCGTGTCGCGATCCAGCAGACCCTGGCCATCACCGGAGGCAACAAGGAAGAGGCCGCAGCCATTCTCGGCATCCACGTTGCCACGCTCTACAGGAAACTGAGTGCCCAGGAAGATTCGCAAATCGCGAGCGAAAAAACTCCCTGATTCCAGTTGTTTTCGCATTTTGCAAGCAATTTCCAGGAAAAGCCGGAATTATTCGCATATTGCGAGAAAATACCGCTCAATTTATCAACACCCCACAACCCGTGGTAGTGAAGGCTCCTCCCTGGCACTATATCTATAGGGGAAAAACGTCCCCGTTCACATAGCACGTTTCTGGCACGGCAATTGCTTCATGTGGACGGCAAGATGCCCGCGCAAAGGCGAAAAGCCAAAATTCTGGTATCGGACAGCACCAAGAACACTCGCGAAGCAGTTACAGAAATCTTCAGCGAGGCGGGCTACAGTGTTTCTTCCGCCAGCAGCGGCTCGGAAACCATCGAAAGACTCACCAGGGAAACCTTCGACCTCATCGTCTGCGACATCGACAGGCCTCGTGCGTCCGGACTCGAGATCGTGCGGATGGCCAAGGCCTTGAACCAGAGGGCCCGGATAGTGGTCGTCTCGTCTCTCAGCGGCGCTTCCAGCCGGAGCCGGATCAAGAAGGAAGGCGTCTTCGTACTACTCGACAAACCCCTGCGCAAGGCGGTCCTGCTGGATGTCGCACGTGAAGCCCTGAAGAAAAGACCCGCAAAAAAGGAACAGGAGGTCTCTTGACCGTGAGACATACCGTGTCACAGGGAGAAGAGAAGACCGGCGGCGCGTCCCGGCGGCTCCCGCCCTGGCAGGACGTTCCGCTCGATGACTGGAACGATCCGAAGTGGCAGAGACGGAACATCATCAGGGACCTTGCCGGCCTTGGAAAGCTCATCTTCCTGACCAATGACGAGAAGGCGGCTCTCGCCTCGACAGTCTCAGAGTATCACCTGTCCATTACACCTTACTACGCCTCCCTGATGGATCCGCAGGACCCGGCGGACCCCATCCGCCGCCAGGCTGTTCCCCTGGCCGAGGAAGGCCTCGTCCACGGTCACGAACAATCCGATCCCCTCGCCGAGGAGAACGCCTCTCCCGTACCGGGCCTGACCCATCGCTACCCGGACCGCATCCTTCTCGTGACAACCAATTTCTGCTACATGTACTGCCGTCACTGCACGCGCAAGAGGATATGGAAGCAGGGTGAGGGCGCCGCGGACAAGGCGGCCATCGACAGGATGGTCGACTACATCGGGAGTCACCCTGAAATCCGGGACGCTCTCGTCTCCGGAGGCGACCCCCTGACCCTTCCCCTGGAGCGGCTTGAGTACATCCTCTCGCGACTGCGCGCCATCGACCACCTGGAGATCATACGCATCGGCAGCCGCGTTCCCGTGGTCATGCCCATGGGAATCACGGACGATATGCTCGCCGTCCTTGAAAAGCACCAGCCGGTCTGGCTCAACACCCAGTTCAATCACCCCAGGGAAGTGACGCCGGAAGCGGCGGCGGCTGTCGACCGCCTCCTCCGCGCCGGAATTCCAGTCAACAACCAGACCGTCCTCCTCAAGGGAGTCAACGAGCAGCCGGAGACAATGCTCACCCTCAACCAGGCCCTCCTCAGAGCGAAGATCAGACCCTACTACCTCTTTCAGTGCGACCCCGTAGTCGGAACGGAACACTTTCGCACTCCTGTCGAAACAGGGCTGGAGATCATGAAAGCACTGCGTGGGCACACCTCCGGTCTCGCCATTCCCTCCTACGTCATCGACCTCCCGGGCGGGGGAGGCAAGGTCCCCATCACACCCAACTACATCGTGGGACGAACCGTTGAAGGTCTGGTGCTGCGCAACTTCGAGGGGAAGACGTTCGTTTACCCCGAGGCCCCGCCTGAGTCGCAGACCTTTTCCCGGCGGCTCAGGGAACTCGTCCCCTCCACCGCCTGATCATGGAGGAGGCCCGGGCCGAGGCGGTCATCGCTCCGGCAGATGAGCCCGACCGGCCGCTCATAGAGGGTATCCTCAGAAACACCGGACTATTCAAGGACTCCGAGATCCAGGTCGCCCTCGAGATACTGGACGTCTACCTGTACCAGGACGGGCAGGAGGACTACCAGTTCTACATGGCTTCGACAGACGGGAGGGTTGCCGGCTACGTCTGCTTCGGCCCCAACGCCGTCACCGAGGGGACCTTCGAGCTTTACTGGATCGCCGTGGATCCTCTCTTCCAGGGAAGGAGCGTGGGGCGAAAACTGATGGAAAAGGCGGAGAAGGAAGCCCTCGGCCGCGGGGGAAGGATGATGTGCGTCGAGACTTCTTCCCGTGACGATTACGAACCAACCCGTTCCTTTTACCAACACCTCGGGTACGGCGCAGAGGCCCGCGTCGCCGACTACTACGCGCCGGGGGACGACAAGATCATCTTCGTGAAGCGCTTTTAGCCGGGGAGGATGGGGAAGAATCCATCCTTCAGCAACATCCATGATGGCGAAGTCACCGGACGTCTTTAATATCTTTCAGACCCAGATAAACATAAACAGGTGCCGGCTTTCATCTTTCACCCATCACCGATCCAGCCACCGTTTGCGATTCAAGGCCTGATCCCGTCTCTCCGCCGGGAACGATGAAAAATGAAGCCCGGCATCATTCTCCATGGTCAAGCCCTCATACGAAGGTTCGAGCAAGGGCATACGGCTCGCCTCCCGAGCGGGCAGTCTGCGGGAGGTGAACGAAGAAGGCGATAAAAGGTCAACAGCGGACTTGACCCCTTTTCAGCTCCGGACATGGAGTTTTCCACCATCCGGCATCTCCGTTGATACGGCTCATGAATTCGCCTACAGGTTCGCATCGGCCATGGGGCGTAAGCGGAAAGCCGCACACCCCATGTTCTTTGCGCCTCATCCATGATAAAAGATCTCCTATGAAAATAGGCATCGCGTACAACCTTCGCGGTGAGGCCGAGACCGATCCGTCCCTGCCCGCCGATACGGACGAGGAGTTCGACAGCCCCGAGACGATCGACGCGATCGCCGGTGTCCTGGAAGGGGGCGGCCACCAGGTGAGCAGGCTCGGCTTCGGGCGGGAGATACTCGAGCGGATTCTCGACGATCCCCCGGACTTTGTCTTCAACATCGCTGAGGGGCATCGCGGCCGCAGCAGGGAAAGCCAGGTCCCCGCCCTGCTGGAGATGCTCTCCATACCGTACACGGGATCGGACCCCCTCACCCTGGCCCTGACCCTCGACAAGGATCTCGCCAAGAGAGTCGTCTCCTCCCGCGGCCTGAAGACCCCCCGCCACCTCCTGCTCGACTCCCTCCGCCTTCTGGAGAACGACGATCTGCGAGGCCTGCGCTGCCCCCTCATGGTCAAGCCCTCCTACGAAGGTTCGAGCAAGGGCATACTGCTCGCCTCCCGGGCAGGCAGTCTGCGGGAGGTGAACGAACAGGTGCGGCGGCTCTTTTCGAACTACGGGGGGCCCGTGATGATCGAGGAGTTCCTCGGCGGGGCGGAATTCACCGTCGGGGTCATCGGCAACAGCCCTCCCCGGGTTCTCGGTGTCATGATGATCCGCCACCGCACCCTGCCCCCCGAAGACTTCCTCTACTCCCTGGAAGTAAAACGCGACTGGGAGAACCAGGTGGAGTACCTGGCCCCTCCCCCGATTGACGACAGTCTTCTGCGGAGGATAGAGCATCTCGCCCTGGCAGCCTACACCGCCCTCGGGTGCCGTGACGTGTCGCGCGTCGACATTCGACTCCACGATGGGGAGCCGCACTTTCTCGAGGTCAACCCTCTCCCGGGTCTTTCGCCGGAATACGGAGACCTGGTGATCATGGCCCGCAAGATGGGGTGGAGCTACGAGCGGCTCGTTCTCGACATCCTCGATCACGCCGGAGAGCGGGCGGAAGAAGAAAGGCGGTCCGCCGGTGGCCGGTGATCTCGTCGCCATCGTCTTCAACGACCTCGCCGACCCGCGCCTCTCGGAAGAGGGCGGGGAGGCGCCGCCGGCCCACGTGGTCCGGGAGGAGATACCCCTCATCGAAAAAATCCTGCGCGGCCGCGGCAAGGACGTCCTGACGCTTCCCGTCGGAAGCGAGGTCCTCGATGCCGCACGGGAGCTTGCCCTGCGCTCCCCCCGGGTCGTCATCAATCTCTGCGAGGACCTCCTGGGAGACAGCGCCCACGAAATGCACTTCGCGGCCGTCATGGAGCTGATCGGGCTCTCCTACACCGGCTCCCCCCCCCTGGCCCTCGGCCTCTGCCGCGACAAACCCAAAACCAAGACGCTCGTTCGGCA
>JAUWCW010000331.1 GCA_030609125.1 Candidatus Rokuibacteriota bacterium | reverse complement strand
CGTTCTCGTAACGGCGATGGTCGCCAGCCTGCTCAGGGTCTTGAGGAAGCTGTCGCTGCCCTTTCCGAGTTTCACCCGGTCGGCGCCCGGGGAGAAACAGAGGACCTCGCTGACCTTCTGGTCCCTGAACACGGGGACGTAGAGCCGGTCGCCGCTCTGCAGTATCTCCCCGCGGGCGAGCATCTCCTGCCCGGAAGGTCCGAGTTCCGACATCTCCGGGCAGCAGGTGTCAAGGGTGGCGTTCGTCTCCGGCGACAGGACGCACCTGGTGCCCGGTTCCGCGAGGAAGCCCTCCCTTAGTGTCCTGACGACGATCCGGGTTATGTCCTCCAGCTCCGGCGCCGCCGCGAGGTCCTCTCCGGCACGCGTGAGAGCCTGCAGGTCCGCCGTGTGAAACTCGATCCGTTCGATCATGGAGTTCACGTTCTCCATGAGGCCGCCGATCTGGTCGGGGGAGCCGGCCGGAAGAACCCTGGCGGAGTAGTCTCCGGTCTCCACCTTCCGCAGCGTCGAAGCCGTCCTGTCTATCCGCGGAACAAAAAGATGGTGCACCCAGAGGGCTTCGATCAGCGTGGTCAGGACAATGGTGATCAAAGACCCGATGATAAAGATATGGATGATGTTCTGTTTACGCGCCTCGAGCGTTTCGGCGTGTATCTTCAAATAGAGAAACCCGAGAAGATTGCCGTTTACCTCGATGGGGGAGAAGATGGAGAGAAATTGCCCGCCCTCCTCGGTCCGGTACCGCCCGGTCTGGTCGTGGAAGATGTCGTCGGATACGCGGAGCCTTTCCTCCGGGTTGACGAACCCGGTGTAGCTCTTGCCGATCCTCGAAGGGTCGGCCGAATAATAGACGCGGCCGTCCTTCTTGACGATGAACGCGTCGACGACCTTCTCCTGAACGAGCTCCTCCAGGGCGGCAAAATCGTTGACGGCCTCGAAGTTCAGTGCCAGCTGCGACATGAGGGCTCCGGGAAGGGCCATTTTTTCGGAAAGTCGCTCGCTGATCTCCGCGTTGAAGCTTCTGAAGTAATAGACGCCCATGACGCAGAGCAGAGTGGTCTCGATGATGAGAATGACCAGGATGATCTTTACGGTGATGCTTCGGCCTATCAGCCCCCGGACGCCTCGTGCCGGCATACTGTGCACCCTCCCACCTTGATTCTGAGCGTTCGATAATGGAATATCAGGTCACCGTGGATAAAACAAGGGGCCGGCTCCGGGAGGTGCGCCGCGCCGCCGCCGGGAGCGGTTGACGGCCGGGAGCGCCCATGATATCAGGTGGCCTCGTGAAGAAACTCCTTTTCCTTCTGCTTTCCGTGCTTCTGACAGCCTCGTTCGCCCTGGCCTTCTCGGCGGGAGAGGAGGACGTATTCATGGCCAACGGCGTCAAGGTGGGCGAGGTTACCTCGACGTCGGCCATAGTCTGGACGCGCCTCACCCGGAATGCGGAGCGCAACACAATGGGCGAGCCCTTTGCCGTGGAAGCGGCAAGCCTGCCGCGGGAGATGACCCTGGGGAACATGGCGGGGAGCGTGACCGGATCCCCCGGGGAGATCCGCCTGAGCTGGTGGGCGAAGGACTCCGGTGGGAGCCGGCGGACGACGCCATGGTCCGGGGTTGACGAGAACGCGGACTTCACCCGGCAGTTCAGGCTGAAGGGTCTGCGCCCGGGCACGGAATACCTTTTCGTGGCTCAGGGACGGGGAACGGAAGCCATGGAGCCCTCGGTTTCCCTGAAGGGGAGGTTCAGGACGGCGCCCGACGCGAAGAGACCGGCCCCCGTGAGCTTTGTCGCGGTGGGGTGCCAGGACTATCAGTACCGGGACGACAGGGATAACGGGCATCGCATCTATCGGGAGATGCTGAAACTGGATCCCGACTTTTTCGTCCACACCGGAGACATCGTCTACTACGACCGTGGAGACCCCTACGCGAAGTCCGTCGAACTGGCACGCTACAAGTGGAACACGACCTACGCTTTTTCTTTTCAGCGCGAGTTTCACCGCGGCGTCTCGAGCTACTTCATGAAGGACGATCACGACACGCTCCGCAACGACGCCTGGCCGGGACAGTCTTACGGGGGCCTGACCTGGGAGCAGGGTCTGGCGCTCTTTCGGGAGCAGGTTCCCATGGGGGACAAAACCTACCGAAGTGTGCGGTGGGGGAAAGACCTTCAGGTGTGGATGCTCGAGGGGCGGGATTTCAGGAGCCCCGGGACGATGCCCGACGGACCGGAAAAGACCATCCTCGGCAGGGAGCAGAAGAGGTGGTTCCTCGAAAGCGTCGAAAAATCGGATGCCCTCTTCCGCATCGTTTTCAGCCCGACCCCCATTGTCGGTCCCGATCGCAAGGGAAAGAGCGACAACCACACCAACCGCGGCTTCGACCACGAAGGGGACGAACTGCGGGCGTTCATCGGGAGACAGAAGAACATGTACGTTGTGGCCGGGGACAGGCACTGGCAGTACGTCTCGGTCCACCCCGGCACCGGCGTCAGGGAGTACGGTGTGGGGCCGACTTCGGATGCGCACGTCGGCGGGAAGAGGAGCGTGGCGGGGTCACCCTGGTTCGAGTACACCGCTTTCAGGGGCGGCTTCCTGGGAGTCAGGGTGGAGAGAGACAGTGTCGGGCCCCGAATCGTCTTCCGTCACTACGGAGTGGATGGCACGGTTTACAACGAGGACAGCTTCAGGCCGGAGTGACTCTGCCCGGGCCCTCCGCTTGTCATCCCGAGGGAAACGAGGGATCTGACGGGGCACCCGGGGGCGGGTGCGTGCATCTTATAAATACGGTGGTTGCAAAAGGGAAAGTGAATGGGTAAACTCCGAACTTTGCCGCGCCGGCCAGGCGGCGATGAGACGGGGCACTGAAAATGAGAAGCCGCAGAAGAATGAGAGGAAAAGGAACAGGGGCGGGCCGCAGGCTCATGGCGGCTCTCTGCCTCGCCGGCGGACTCTGTGTCTTCCCTGCTT
>JAUWCW010000070.1 GCA_030609125.1 Candidatus Rokuibacteriota bacterium | reverse complement strand
AAAGGGCGCTCAGAATTCGGCCAGGCCGAAGGGCCCGCCGCCGACGCTGGTCGCCGTGGCGCCCGTCACGACGGGTTCGACGGAGCCGATGACCGAGTTCGTCGGCACCGTGTACTACGCCCGGGTCTCCGAGGTGGCCGCCGAGATCGAGGGCAGAGTGGACGTGGTCTCGTTCGAGGAAGGGCGGCGTGTCGAGGCGGAGCAGGAGCTCGTGCGGCTGAACACGGACCTGCTGGACATGACCATCGAGGGATCGAGAGAGACGTACGAGCAGGTCCTGGTCGACCTGGAGGAGGCGGAGAAAAGCCTGAAGCGCATAGACCCCCTCTATCGGGAGGGCTCGGTGGCGGAGGTGGTCTTCGACGAACACCACTTCAAGAAGAAGCGCCTCGAAAGAAGAGCCGCCGTGCTCAAGATCGCCCTGGAGCGCCAGCTCCTCGAGAAGAAGAAGAAGGCCATTCTCTCACCCTTCGCCGGCATCGTCATGAAGAAGAGCGTCGAGAAGGGCGAGTGGGTCTCCGAGGGCGGCACCGTGGCGGTGGTGGCCGACGACGCCGAGATCGACGTCGTCGTGGACATTCCGGCGAACCTGCTGCAGCATCTCCGGGAGGGGAGAAAAATCGACATCACCTGTGCCGGCAAGAACCTGAAGGCCCGTTTTGTCAGCTTCGTTCCCAAGGGGGACATCGCCACGAGAACCTTCTCCGTCAAGCTCCGGCTCGAAAACACCGCCGGCCTCGTGGAGGGTATGGAGGCCCGGGCGACGATGCCTACGGACCGGAAGACCTCCGGCCTCGTCGTCCCCCGCGACGCCGTGATCGACAAGCATGGGCGGACCGTGGTCTTCGCCGTCAGGGACGGGGCGGCGGCGATGATTCCCGTCACCGTAACCGGCCATGACGGCCTCAGGACCGGCGTCTCCGGTCCCGGGCTGGAAGAGGGGCTGAGCGTTGTCGTCAAGGGCAACGAGCGGCTCCGCGACGGGCAGCCGGTCCGTACGGCCCAATAGATGGACATCGTCCGTTTCTCCATCGAGAAGCCGGTGACGGTGATCGTCGGCGTCATCATCATCCTTCTTTTCGGAATCATCAGTCTCAACCGCCTCCCCTACCAGCTCAGCCCCACCGTCATCGAGCCGGAGATCACCGTCACCACCGTCTGGAGGGGGGCGACGCCGTACGAGATCGAGAGGGAAATCATCGAGGAGCAGGAGAACGTCCTCAAGGGCATACCGGGCCTGGCGGAAATGGAGAGCGATTCGCGCAACAGCCGGGGGACCATCACCCTGCGCTTCAAGATCGGGACCGTCGTGGACGAGGCCCTCCTGCGGGTGTCGAACAAGCTCAACGAAGTGCGCTCCTACCCCCCGGCTGTCGACAAACCGGTGATCAACGCCAGCGGCGCCGCCACGTCGCCGGTGATCTGGAACATTCTCAAGGCGGCGGAGAATAACCCCAGGCCCATCTCCACCTACCGCACCTACTTCGAAAACGAAATCCGCCAGCACCTGGAGCGGGTCGAGGGCGTGGCGGACCTGTTCATCGGCAGCGGCGTGGAAGAGGAGATGCACATCATCGTCCGCCCCGAGCGGCTGGCGGCCTTCGGCCTCACGATCAAGGACGTGATCGGCGCCCTCCAGGCCGAAAACGTCAATATCTCGGCGGGGAACATGGGAGTCGGCCGCCGGGACTTCCGCATCCGCTCGACCGGGGAATTCCGCTCGCCGGAGGACATCGAGGCCGTCGTCCTCAGGTCTACCGGCCAGAGGAGGGTGACCGTCGGCAACGTCGCCCGGGTCGAGGCGGGCTTCGAGAAAGCGACGAGCACCGTGATCCACAACGGCGGCGGCGGCATCGCCATCGGCATCAAGCCCGAGCCGGGAACGAACATCCTGGAGATGACGGACAGGGTCAGCGCCGTCGTGGAGCGCCTGAACAGGGAAAAGCTCAAGCCCCGGGGCATCGAACTCGAATGGGTGTACGACCAGCGCTTCTACATTCGCGGGGCCATCGATCTCATCAAGCAGAACATCGCCTACGGCGCCCTTCTGGCCGTCTTCGTGCTCCTCGTCTTTCTCCGGAGCATTCGGGCCACCGTCATCGTGGCGGCGGCGATCCCCATCAGTATCATCGGAACCTTCATCCTCCTGGCGGCCCTCGGCAGAAATCTGAACGTGATCAGCCTGGCGGGGATCGCCTTCGCCGTCGGCATGCTGGTGGACAACGCCATCGTGGTCATCGAAAATATCGACCGCCACCGCAAGATGGGCAAGCCCGCCCTGAACGCGGCGTACGAGGGGACCCGCGAGGTCTGGGGGGCCGTATTCGCCTCCACTCTCACCACCGTGGCCGTCTTTCTCCCGGTCGTCTTCATCCAGGAGGAGGCGGGCCAGCTCTTTCGCGACATCGCCCTGGCGGTGGTGGCGGCGGTGTCTCTCAGCCTCCTCGTCTCGATAACGGTCATTCCCTCCCTGGCCAACAAGCTCTACGCCCGTACGGAGGGCAAGCCGGAAAGGCCGAGGAAAGGTCCCCTGTCCGCCGTCGGCGGGCTCCTCTCCACCGTCATCATGGGCTCCGTGTCCGTCGCCACGCGGAACTGGGCGACCAGGCTGACGACGGTGGCCGTCCTCATCACCCTGGCGGCGGGATCCACGGTGGTCCTCATGCCGAAGATGGAGTACCTGCCGAAGGGCAACCGCAACTTCATCGTAAACATCCTTGTCCCTCCCCCGGGGCTCTCTCAGGCGGAACGGCAGGAGATAGGGGAGAAGCTCTTCGAGATGGCCGGGCCCCACATAGGTCAGCCGAAAGACGGCTTCCCGGGGATCCTCAACATGTTCTACGTCGGCCGTGAGGGCTTCATGCTCTTCGGCGCCATGAGCATGGACTGGCAGAGGGCGAGGGACCTCCTCCCCCTCTGCCGGAGCTTTATCTACTCCATCCCCGGCATGTTCGGCATAAGCATGCAGGCCGGGGTCTTCGAGAGCCGCATCGGCAAAGGGCGGACCGTCGACGTGGACATCAGCGGCGAGGACCTGAACGACATCGTCAGGGCCGCGGGCATGATGTTCGGCAAGGCCCGCGAGGTCCTTCCGGGGGCGCAGGTGAGGCCTGTCCCTTCGATAGAGCTTACCTACCCGGAAGTCCGCATCAGTCCCGACCGCGACCGCCTGCGGGCCAACGGCATGACCGCCAGGGACCTGGGGGTCGCCCTGGACGTCCTCATGGACGGACGCGTCATCGGCGAGTTCAAGGAGGAGGGGAAGAAGACCATCGACCTCGTCCTCAAGACCGATGAAGCGAGCATCGGCACGCCCGAAGACCTCTTCCGGGCCCTGGTGGTGACGCCTCAGGGAAAGGTGGTGCCCGTCTCGAGCCTCGCTTCCATGGCGCAGACGACCGGCATGGCCCAGATCCGGCACCTGGAGCGCAACCGCACGATCACTCTGCAGATCACCCCCCCTCTCGCGGTTCCTCTCCAGGCGGCCATGGAAAAGATCGAAGAGGAGATCGTGGAACCTTTCCGCTCACAGGGCCTTCTGGAGGGACTCGACATCCGTCTCAGCGGAGCGGCGGACAAGCTGACCGAGACCCGCAAGGCCATGCAGTGGAACTTCGTCCTCGCCGCCGTGATCTCCTACCTCCTCATGGCGTCCCTCTTCGGCAACTTCATCTACCCTCTCATCATCCTGCTCACCGTTCCCCTGGCGGGCGCCGGAGGATTCATCGGCCTGAAGCTGCTGAACATCTTCGTCGCCCCCCAGCCGATGGACATCCTCACCATGCTCGGGTTCGTCATTCTCATCGGCGTGGTGGTGAACAACGCCATCCTCATCGTCCACCAGGCCCTCAACAACGTCCGCATTCACGGAATGGACTACCGCGAAGCGGTCCTGGAGTCGACCCGGAGCAGGCTGCGGCCGATCTACATGAGCGCCGCCACGAGCATCTTCGGCATGCTCCCCCTCGTGCTCTTCCGCGGGTCGGGATCGGAGCTCTACAGCGGCCTGGGCAGCGTCATTCTCGGCGGCATCGCCGTATCGACGATCTTCACGGTCTTCGTCATTCCCTCCATCCTTATCTTCGTGATCCGGATGGAAAAACGAGCCTTGCCTGGAAGCGAAGGAGCCTGAGAATGAAACGGATCTGCTGCACCGCCCTGTTTCTGGCCGCCTTCACCGCCGGCGCGGCCCCGGCCCTGACCATCGACGAGGCGGTGGAACTGGCCCTGGCTCACAATCACCGGATCAAGGAGGCCCTGCATCTGGAGCAGTCCGCCGCCGCCCGCGTCGGCACCTCCCGATCGAACTTCTTCCCTTCCTTCGACGTGAACTACAACTATCGCCAGAGCGAGCAGGAAATCTTCAACCTCGGCGACGAGGCGTCGGTCTTCACCCTCGAGCTCTCCTACAACCTCTTCAAGGGCAAGGCGGACAAGCACGGCCTGGCGGAAAGCCGCGCCCGCGCCTCCGCCGCCGCCTATCAGCGGCGATCCGTCGAAGCCGACATCGCCCTCGCCGTCAGGTGGGCCTTCATAGACTCCCTGCGGGCGCAGCGCCTGGTGGCGACGAACCAGGAAAGTGTTCAGCTCCTCGAAGAGCAGAGGCGGGATGCGGAACGTTTTTTTCAGCAGGGGTTGACGGCCAAGAACGACCTGCTCCGCGTGGAAGTGGAGCTCTCTTCGGCCCGGCAGGACCTGCTTCGCACCGAGGGTGATCGGCACCTGGCTCGCAAGGCGCTGGTGAGACTTCTGGGTACAGCGCTTCCGGAAACCGAGCGCCTGGAACCCTTCACGGATCTACCCGATCCCGGAGAGCTCTCCTTCCCCTCCCTGAAGGAGGAGATGCTGGAAAACCGCAGCGAGATCCGCTACCTGAAGAGCCTGCAGGTGGCCCTGGAGGAAAACCGGGAGCGCCGCGGGGCACCCTACTGGCCGCGGGTGGACTTCGTCCTCGCTCACGACAACTTCGGCGACACCATCTTCCCCGACGGGCAGGACGGCGGCTTTGACAGCGACACGTCGGCCAGGCTGAACGCGACCTGGAATCTCTACAACGGCCGGCGCACGAAGCACGAAGTCGAAGAGGCGGAGTATCGCGCAAGGGCCAATGCGGAAGCCCTGATGGACACGGAGGCGGAACTGGTGCTGCAGCTCGAAACGGCCCTGGAGCGCTACCGCGTCGCCCGGGCAAACACCGCCACCGCCCGGGTGGCGGTGGGGCAGGCCGAAGAGAACTACCGCGTCAACGAAAGCCTCTTCAAGGCGCGGCTCGGCATCGCCACGGACTTCACCGACGCCCGGTTCTTCCTCACCCGCTCCCGTAACGAGCACACCGACGCCCTGGCGGAGACCTTCAAGGCCGTCACCGGGCTGGAGAGGGTTCTCGAGAGGCCCCGTCCCGAATCCGGTTCGGCTTCCTTTTCGCCGGAACCGGGCAGGCCCGTCGGGGAGAGCTCGTCGCCACGTACTCCCTGAGTTTTCGCTCCCCCTGTGCCGACAGGCCGAGACCCGCCATCGCGGCCTCAAGGTCTTCCAGGGTGCCGTTGCCGCCGAGAAAGCCGTTGACCCGCGCCACGGCAGTTGACCTGACGAAATCCTCCGGCACCGGGTAGAGGGAGGCATATTCCCCCAGGAGGCCGCCATGGCGGCGGAGGTCGTGCTTCTGATGATAGTCCTCGGCCGGATAGAAGGTTCCTGCCGGTTCTATGGCCGTGGTGACCTTGATTCCCCGCGCGGAGGCGATGCGGTCCCGTGACCGCACGGCACGCTCCTTCTGGCCGGGGTCGTGATAGAAGACCGCCGTCCGGTACTGCTTCGACCACTGTCCCTGCCCGGGATCGTGGTCCATCCAGAAGACGGCGAGGAGGTCCTCGTAGCTGACAACCCCAGGGTCGTACTCCACCCGGAAGGCCTCAGTGTGGTCCCCAAGGCGGCGGTAGGTGGGCGATTCCGTGCTCCCCCCCGTGTACCCCACACGGGTCTCCACCACCCCGGGTATACTCCCGAACCGGGAGTCGGGCCCCCAGAATCAGCCGAGGGCGAACGTCGCCGTCTCGGTCTTTCCGGGAACGTACCGATCCAGTAGTGGCACGCTCTCTCCCATCTCCTCACCTCCTCCTGCAGATCCCGCAGCGCCGCTGCCGAAAAAAGCGGCGCCAAGGGCAGCGATAAGGACCGCCTCTCTCCGGCCGGGCAGGCTTCTCTTCAGCATGTTCATCGTTATCTTTGATGACAGAATCGCAGAAAAAATTCAGGGGTCAGGCACTGAAACGTGAAACAGAAACAGCCCATACCTCACGTTTCAGTGCCTGACCCCGCCCGAAAAAAAGGGCCCCGCCGGGAAGCGGGGCCCCTGCCGTTCAGCCTCCCTCGCGGGAGTCGGTGTCTAATAGAAGTAGGTGGCCGCGAAGTGCAGCGTGTTCTGGGAGTGGCTTATTTCCGTACCCGCACCGAAGGGGTTTCCCTCCGGCAGTGAGGTCGGGTTGGTCTGGCTGTTTTCGAACGCGTGCTCGTAGGCGAAGTCGAGGGCCCACTTCTTCAGTGTCAGGCCGTAACCGACGGTGACGTGGTGCTCGACGATCGCCGGGAAGAGCGGCGAGAGGAACTCATCCGGCACCGGGCTCTTGCCGTAGTTGTACCCGAGGCGAATGGCGTTCATGGGGTTGATGACGTACTCGGTGCCGATGGCCAGAACCCACTGATCGTCCCACTTCATGTTGAAGGGAACTTCCACGCTGGGCGGCGCCGGGATGTCGGGGTTGGTCCCCACGAGCGTCACGACGTCCATCGTGGAGGACCACCCGATCCACTTGGCGTCGACCGCCATGAGCAGCTGCGGCGTGGCCTGGACGGCCACTCCGAACTCCACTTCCTGGGGCCAGCCGAAGTCTTTCATCTCGGCGTCGTACGTGGCCTTGGCCATGCCGAAGTTCAGCTTCAGGTCACCTCCGTCCATGTTCATGGAGGTCTCGCTGGTGTACTGGATTCCCAGGCTGACCATCTCGTTCACCTTGTAGTGCGCCCCGAGGCGGGCGGAAAAACCGAAGCTCGACATGCCCGACGCGTCCATGCCGGGGAAGTCATCCATGGTGCCCGGGACACCGTCCATACCCGGTGAATAGGTGTTGGGATAAAGCGAGAACTCCATGTCCGCGTAACCGCCCATCGCCGCCAGGCCAAGGGAGAGTTTGTCGTTTACCCGGTAGGCGGCCGCGCCGGTGAGACGGGCATACCGCACCTGCGAATCGAACTTGTCGGTATTTCCGGCAAAGGTGTTCACATTCTCGAAGTCAACACCCATTCCGCCCTGGGCGAAAAAGTCCAGGCCGAGGGTCCAGGGCGAGTCGGTCTTGAGGCGCTGGGCGTAGGCGATGTAGGGAAGGGGAAAGATCTGGTCGTTGCCGTCGACGTCGTTGTTGAAATTCTTCATCGAAATCTGGGGCATGAGCAATGAGATCCCGATGGCGGCGGAGCGCTCGCGCTGCCGGCCCAGGGTAGCGGGGTTGCAGGCGGTGCCGGAACAGTCGGTGTCGATGGCGACATCGGCGCCTCCCATGCCGGAAGACCGGACGTTGTAGCCGATCATGTTCATGCCGTTTGTTGCCAGTGCCGGGGCCGCCGCGACGGTCGCGAACAGCATCCCGACAGCCAGCACAGTGAGTGCCTTTTTCATCCTGTTTATCCTCCTTGGTTTGTCCCTCGAAAAACACTGATGCCCCGCGGTACTCTCCCTGACCCCACCCCCTTTCTTCAACCCTTGCGAATCACTCCGTCAGTCCGCCATTCAACATTCATGGCTTCACCGAAAAAGCGCACCTATCCTGCAACCATTTTCCTGAGGTTCGAGCACTCCGGCAGTTCGCGATAGACTCTGCACTCCCTGCACTCCTCACCCTTCCGGCTGCAGATGCTGTCCGTGAGCGACCAGCAGGGTCCTCCTCCGTTGGTGAAGGCAGGGCACGATCTCTTTTCGGCGGAGGAGCATTTCTTTACCTTCCAGCAGGGAATGAGAGACATGATGCGGCGGATGCCCTCGATATTCAGTCCGTGACGGCCGATCATTTCTCTGACGCAGAGAACGATTTCCAGATCATGAATGGAAAACTGACGTCTTCCGGAGGCTGTCTTGTAGGGAAGGATGAGTCCCTTCTGCTCGTACATCCTGAGGGTCATGGGGGAAACGCCCACCCGCTCCGCAGCAAGGCCGATGGTGAACAGCGGCTCGTACCGGGAAACCGTTATTTTCTCCATCCCCTCCCCCATCGCGTGTGGCAATATGTAAATTACATACTATAAAAAACCTATATTGTCTACTGAAGAAATCCCGTCAGCACATCGAAATCAGTCCTCATTCTCTTCAGCGAGAAAGAATTGCGGGTGACGCCTCTCCGTCCTGGGAATCGGCGCGGCAAGAGGCGGCGACAATAGCACAAAATATCACATTCACAAGACATTTCCGCCCTCAGTAGTCCCCCCTCTGTCGTGACGTACGGGACACATCTGCTGACAGGCTGACATACAATACTGACAATTTGGCACACCGTGGAAGTCCGCCAAATATGACAGAAAAAGACGGGTATTTCTCCCTGTTCCTAACTGGTCGAAAACAGGGCAGTTCATAATATCCCCCGCCCGACCCCTTCCTGGTATAGATTTTGCTCACAAGAGAGGAT
>JAUWCW010000201.1 GCA_030609125.1 Candidatus Rokuibacteriota bacterium | reverse complement strand
AACATCCCCTTTTTCGATCCTTTTAGCCCCCCATCCAGATGTTGCAGAAACGAGCCGAGACAAGGCGGGCGCAGGCGCAACGTCCGAGGTCCGCCTCAGGCGGACCGCAGGATGGGGCGGCAAGCCCGACGCAGTCGCAGGGCATATATGCAATATCCGGGTCGACACCGGGCAGGCGGCAGGCGGCAGATTTGACCGGTCTGAACCGCGTGCTATAGTGTCTACATCGAACCATCCGTATTGTCACGGATTCACTAAACAGAAAGAGTTGACATGAAAAACACGAGGCCCTCGCTGGCCCGGACCGCCCGCGGCAATCTCCGCCGCAAGCCTTTCCGCACCATATCCCTCGTCGTTTCCATCGGCCTGCTCACGTCGCTCCTGATCTTCGCCCTCAGCGCCAGTGTGCGCATGAGCATGGGGATCACCCGCACCATGCAGCAGATGGGCGGCGACATCATGGTCGTCCCCGTCGGCGCCGTGACCGATCCGGACGATTTTCTCTTCGGCAGTCAGCGGATCAGCCTCCGGATGGGCAGGAACGTTCTCGACAGCCTGGCCGACATGGTGGGAGTCCAGAAAGCGGCCTCCCACACGTATCTCTCCACTCTTCCCGGCATCTGCTGCGGCGTCTCGGAGGCGCGGATCATAGCCTACAACCCGGAGACGGACTTCGTCATCGTCCCGTGGATGAAAAAATCTCTCAAGCGGGAACTGCAGGAAAACGAGGTCGTCGTGGGCGCCAGCGTAGAGATGGGCTTTGAGCTCTTAGAGATGGAGGGGCAGGCCTGGATTCTCGGCAAGAAGTTCTCTGTCGCCGGCCAGCTCGACGAGACCGGCACTCCTCTGGACAACACGATCTTCATCCGCGAGAACGACGTGATGGACGTGTTGGAAAAAGGCCTCACGGAACTGCAGGTCAAGCCTGACGAGGTCTCAGTGGTCTTTCTGCAGCTGCAGAAGGGTTTCGACATCGACACCATCGCCAAGACCATTGAACGGGATTTTCTCGAGGTCAAGGCGATCAGCCGCGGCAAGATCAGCAGCCGCCTGAAGAACTTCTTCGAGGCCACCAGCAGGATTTTTGCCTTCACGGTCCTCATGGGATCGGTTCTCGCCCTGCTCGTCGTGGGGTCGGTCTTCTCCGCCGTCGTCAACGAGAGGAGGCGTGAGGTGGGGATGATCCGGGCCCTGGGGGCGACGAAGGGGCACGTTCTCAAGCTCTTCCTCCTGGAGGCGTTTTTCACCGGACTTCTCGGTGCCACCCTCGGCCTTTTTCTCGGCAGCGGCTTCGGCCTTGTCATGAACCGAAGCATCGACACGGTGACCAGGTTCCCCATCACCTTCACTCCCCTGCAGACGATTGCCATCGACGGCGCCGGCATGGCCGCGGGAATTCTCATCTGCATGATCGGAGCCCTTTTCCCGGTGCGACGCATCAACCGGCTCGACCCCCTGGACGCCATCAAGGAGGCCGACGTGGTGTCGCCAGGCATTACCGGGAAGGCGGAGGACACGGGCGGTGCCCCCGCCGGGGAGTCCCGGCCGATGGTCGTCACCGAGAGTCTCGTCAAGAGATACTTCGACGGGGAAGTCTCGATCGGCGCCGTGGAGAACGTCGACTTCGAGCTGAAACGGGGGGAGTTCGTCGCCATCCTCGGTCACTCGGGCTCTGGAAAGACCACCTTTCTCAGCATAATCGGGGGCCTGACACGGCCCAACTCAGGTCGTGTTTTTCTGGACGGGACGGATCTCACGGCTCTCGACGACGACGGTCTGGCCTCGCTCAGGAACCGGAAGATCGGGTTCATTTTCCAGTTTGCCAGCCTCATCCCGACTCTGACGTCCATGGAGAACGTGCTCTTTCCCACAGCCTTCAGCAGCGGGAAAGAGATTCTGCACCGCAAGGCCGAGGAGCTTCTCAAGCTCGTGGGACTGGGCGACAAGCTCCACGCCTACCCCTCTCAGCTTTCGGGGGGTCAGCAGCGGCGGGTGGCCATCGCCCGGGCGTTCATCATGGATCCGGAGATCATCCTCGCCGACGAGCCGACGGGAGACCTGGACGTCGACACCGAGCGGGAAGTGATGGACCTGGTGAAGAGCATGCATAAGGCGGGCATGACGATCGCCATGGTGACCCATGAAAAGGAAATCACCAGCTCGGCGGACAGGACGGTGGAGATGAAAAAGGGGAAGATCGTCAGCCGATCTTTTTCGCCAGCAGGCTCCTGATCTCCTCCAGACTGAACAGCTTCCCCTTCCCCAGGCCGGGACATTCTCCGGCCACGGTTTCCCAGTTTTCCCGCGAAGCGATATTCCAGCGCCAGAAGGGGAAGGTCCGGCACTGCACGGGGCGCACCGGGTAGATGCGGCACTCTCCCTCCTCGAAAAAGACACAGCGCCCGTCGCTCTCCTCCCCCAGGCTGGTCCGTCCGTGATCCTTTCTCGTGTACCTCGCCCGGAACTCCTTCACCCCCTGGCCCGCGAAGGCGGCGATGGCCCCCGCCTCTCCACGCCTGAGATAGACGTATCCCGGCTCTCCGGTGCAGCAGGCCCCGCAGCGCCGGCACTGGAAGCGGAGCCCTTCACGAAACCAGGGATCGCTCACGCAGATCGTCCTCCTCTTCGTGGCGGCCGCAGAACTCCTCGGCCTTCCCCGCGGCTTCCTCCAGGGAGCCGGCGTTGTTGACGGCCTTCCAGAGCTGGTGCCCGAACTTAAAATTCCGGGAGAAGTACCCGGCGAACTCCTTGAGACGATACAGGTCCCGGGGGTGCTCCAGCTCTTCGTCGAGCAGCTCCGCGAGACGCAGAAAGACCTCCGACTTCCTGCGGTAACGGAGCGGGGGGAGGGGGGCGCCGAGGAGTCCCGCCGCCTCGCGAAAAATCCACGGCCTCTCGACGGCGGCCCGACCGATCATTACTCCGCTGCAGCCCGTCACCTCCCGCATGCGGACCACGTCGGCGCCGCAGCGCACGTCTCCGTTACCGATGACCGGGATGGAGAGCCGCGAGGACGCCTCGGCTATGTACTCCCAGCGTGCGGGCCTTCCCAGCTTCTGCCCGGGATTGCGGGCGTGGACGACGAGGGCGTCTGCTCCCTCGCCGGCGAGAATGTCCGTCAGTTCGAAAAACCGCCTCCTCTCCTCGAAGACCCTGATCTTGAAAAGAAGCGGACCCTTTACGCATCGCCTCATCTCCGCCGACATGCGGCGGGCCAGGTCAGGCCTTTGCATGAGTGCCGCGCCCGCGCCCTGCTTGACGATTCCCGGTGCGGGGCAGCCGAAGTTCAGATCCCAGGCCTCCGGCGACCAGGCGGCGCCCCTCTCGACGGCCGGCCCGATCTGCCCCGGTTCGGAGGCGAATATCTGCACGCACAGGGGGCGGTCTTCACCGGAACGCGAGAGACGGGAGGACCCGGCAGGCGTCTCGTGCCTCAGGGCCCGGGCACTGAGCATCTCCGAATAGTAAAGACCCACTCCTCCGAGCTCGGCCAGAAGACGCCGCAGGGCAACGTGAGTGAGCCCCGCCATCGGCGCCAGGACCAGAGGCGGGAATATCCGCCGGGTGTTGAACATGGATTTACAGAAATCCCCGTTGCAGGCCGGCCTTTCGGGCAGCCTTCACGGCGGCGGCGAACTCGACCGCACTGACGCGGCGGGAGATCTCGGGGAATTCGCCGGCACGAAAGCAGGGCCGGTACTGATCCATGATATTGACGCAGGTGTCTCGGGAGATCTCCTCCGCAAGAAAGCGCACGGCCTCTTCCGTCCCCGCCACGGACCCGGGAAGCACGAGGTGACGGACGATAAGACCCCGGCGGGCCAGGCCCTCCGGACCGACGACGAGGTCGCCTGTCTGCCGGTGCATCTCCCTGACTGCCTCCTTCGCGCGCTCGAAATAGTCGCGGGCATCGCAATACTTTTCTGCCGGGCCTGTCTGGCTGAACTTCATGTCGGGCATGTAGATGTCCACCACACCGTCCAGAAGAACAAGGGCTTCCACGCTCTCGTAGCCGCCGCAGTTCCAGACGAGGGGAACACCCAGCCCCATGCCGGCGGCGATGTCCACCGCTTCGAGTATCTGAGGCAGGTAGTGGGTGGGAGTCACGAAATTTATATTGTGACAGCCGTGACGCTGAAGCTCCAGCATGGCCGTCGCCAGCTCCGGCGCCGTCACCTCCCGGCCCTCGCCCAGATGGCTGATGTCGCAGTTCTGGCAGAAGACACACCTGAGGCTGCAGTGGGTGAAGAAGATCGTCCCCGACCCTCCCCGGCCGACCAGCGGAGGCTCCTCCCCGTAATGGGGCCCCGCAGAGGAGACAGCCGCCGCCGCCCCGCCCCCGCAGTACCCTTTTTCCCCTGCAAGCCGGTCCACCCCGCACTCGCGCGGGCAGAGGTCGCACGCTGCGAGTCTCGCCTTCGCCTCTTCGACCCTTGCCGCCAGAAGCCCGGTCTCGTGAGCACGGATATAGATCGCTTCCATAACTCTTTGATTCTAACCCAACAAAGAAGATTGGGGAGATTGGATGCTCTGCTACTTGAATTTCAGTGGAATCCTGCTCTCTCCG
>JAUWCW010000186.1 GCA_030609125.1 Candidatus Rokuibacteriota bacterium | reverse complement strand
TTCTCTTCATCTTCATCTTCCTCCTCCTCCTTTGCCGTCGCCTGTCCCGCGAGGGGCGGGCTTTCACTCCTCCGGCGGAAGTGCCCTGCTGATGATGCCCAGGAGCTCCTCACCCCTGGTGCCCTTGGTGAACACCCCCTGAACCTCCCCGACCTCCTGGACTCTCTGGGACATGCGCTCATCGACCGAGCAGACTATCACGGGGATCTCGAGGGCTTTCTCCTGTCTGAGGATGCGGAAGAATTCCTCGCCCCCCATACCCGGCAGAACGACGTCGAGAAGGATAAGATCGATAGCGGGCTCGGAATCGACTACTTTCACGGCCTCTTCGCCGCTGAGGGCGCGAAGGACCCTCAGGTCGAGACCGCCCAGCAGGAAGCCGTAGTAATTCTGGATGTCCTCGTCGTCCTCGACTATCAGCAGGGTTCTCGGCATCTCGCGGGCTCCTCCCCTACACTGTTCGTTTCACACTCCGCACGAGCATGTACACTCCTAGCACAGACCCTCCGGGAAAAGCAAGACAGTCATGCTCCGCTTCCCGGAGGGCCGGCTTTTTCAGTGCCGGTTGAGCCGCCAGTCGTACTCCTGGTAGACGACCCGCACCGTGCCGGCATGCCTCTGCAGGTATTCCCGGTCTTCGCGGTCGTGCAGGTAACCGGCAATGAAGAGCACCCTCTCCTGGTGGGAATCGCCGAAATCCGCGCCGTACCACTTGAAGATTCTCGAAAGAAAAACGCGGCCGCCCGACCGGTCCACCACAGCGCCTCCGGCATTGAGAAAGGTCTCGCCGGCGATGGTCATCTCCCTTTCGAGGCTGGCCGCGGTGTACACCTCGATGGGAGGACACGATGACGAGGCACAGACCAGGCAGAAGTGAATGCGCGGATCCATGGGCTCGATGCCGTGGGCCAGGCGGGGGTCGGATTCCCGGAAGGGCCGGAAGAGCGATCCGGGGGGCCTCCTGTTCCCCCGCAGGATCCCGTGCTCGATGTCGTCCGGACTGAAAAGCATGCCCCCGATGCGGTATCGAACCCGCCCGAAGAAATTAGCCACTTCCCGCACGGAATCCCTGATGCCGAGTTCGATGACGGCGTGGATGACGATGACGTTGTAAAGATTGATCCAGAAGGCGAGCTGCTCGTCCCGGCCGGCAATCTCCTCGAGATCGATCACCTGAAGCCCGCTGCTCAGTTGCACGTAATTTCGATAGGCCTCCGATCCGCCCATCTTCTCGTAAGCCACCCTGCCCCTGGCGGTATCGAAGAAGGCCCCCCGCAGAACGTTCATGGCCGCCTTGAGCCTCGGCACCACGTCCCGGGGCGGGACCTCCGGCGGGGGCCTCCCCTCGTTGAGCACGGTTTTTCCCGCGAAGAGGCCCCGGGCGAATTCCGGGTCCCGCTTCGCCGCCGGCCTCCGTTCCGGCGCGGACACCGCCTGCTGCAGGGCCAGAACGGTGTTGATGTAGCCGATGTGAGTGAAGGCCTGGGGGAAGTTCCCCAGGGCCTCTCTCCAGTTGACGTCGTACTCCTCGGGGAAAAGCCCCACGTGGTTCGCCAGGCCCTCCAGGCGGCGCAGCACGGCCCGGGCTTCCTCGTACTCCCCCCGGGCTGCCAGGCACTGGGCCAGCCAGAACGAGCAGAGCAGGAACACCCCCTCGTCCCCCGCCAGCCCGTCCTCGGAGAGGTACCGGTGGAGAAGACCGCCGCTGCCGAGCTCCCTCCGGACCGCGTCGATCGTCGACGCGACCCGCGCATCGTGGGGAGGGAGAAATCCCATGAGGGGAATAAGAAGGGCGCTGGCATCGAGGGCCGTCGTCTCGTAGTGCTGAACGAAGGCCTTCTTCTCCGCGCTCCATCCCCTGTCGAGGACCTCTTCCCTGATCTGGCCGCGCACACCCTCCCAGTGCGCGAGAGGGGCCGGGAATCCGTACCGCCGGGCGATGGTCAGACCCCGGTCAAGGGCGACCCAGCACATGACCTTGGAGTAGACGAAATGGCGCGGCCCTCCCCTGACCTCCCAGATACCCGAGTCCTTTTCCCTCCAGTGAACGGCCGCGTAGTCGCAGATATCCCTGAGGAAGGGCCACAGCTCGGCGTCGATCTTTCCCACGTAATCGGAGAGCTTCAGGGCGGCGTCCATGATCTCACCATAGATGTCCAGCTGCCTCTGCCCGGCGGCGGCATTGCCGATCCGCACAGGCCGGGAGCCCTTGTACCCCTCCAGGTGACTGAGTTCCTCCTCGGGAAGCTCCGACTCCCCCCTGATCCCGTACATGATCCGCATCCCCGCCGCGCCGTGCTCCGAGAGAAGCCGCTCGACCCACTGCAGGTAGGCTTCGGTCTCGGAAAGGTGCCCGAGATTGAAAAGCGCCTGCAGAGTGAACGACGTGTCCCTGATCCAGGTGTAGCGGTAATCCCAGTTTCTCACCCCCCCGATCTTTTCCGGGAGCGAAGCGGTGGCAGCGGCGGCGATGGCGCCCGTGGGCTCAAATGAGAGGAGTTTCAGAACCAGGGCGGAACGGTCCACCTGCCGGCGGTAGGGGCCGAGTTCGACGCTGCGCCCCGTCTCGCTCTCGCGCAGCCAGGATCTCCAGAAGCGCTGCGTTTCCCCCAGGGCCTGCTCCGCATCTTCCAGACGCAGAGGCTCTTCGGTCTCCTCGCCGTACTGCAGATGAAAGCAGAGACGGTCTCCCTTCGAGAGCGCCCACTCGGACCGACCCGCCGAGGAGGAGGGCGGGAACCCGGGGGCCGCCCGCAATACGGCACGCTCTCCGTTCCCGGCGGCCCGGTACGCCTGCCCCTTCAGCTCCACCGTCGTCTCGGCCCGGGCATAGTCGAGGCGCGGATCGAAGTCCATTCGGACAGTCACCTTCCCCGCCGTCACTTCCAGCAGGCGGATCAGGTGGTGACGCTCCTTTTCGAGATAGCGTCCGGAGCGGTCCGGGAGGGGCATGAAATCGATGAGCCGCAGCACTCCGTCGGCGGTCCTGAACCTGGTGGAGAGGATATTCGTCTCAGGAAGGTACTCCGCCGTCGAGTCCCACTCCTCCGCGGGGAAGAGGCGAAAGCGCCCGCCCTTGCGCGAGTCCAGCAGGGCGCCGAAAACGCTCGGCGAATCCAGGTACGGAAAACAGAGCCAGTCGATCGACCCGTCTAGTCCCACGAGCGCCACGGAGGTGAGATTGCCGATGATCCCGTAATCGCTGATTTTCTTGTATCTCATCAGCGTCCGCGCTTCCCCGCCCTCAGAAGAGCCTGGAGCCCGTACCAGGCGGCCCCCCAGAGGCCGCTCTCCTGATCGTGAATCAGCTGCACCGGCATCACCGCCAGCAGTTCCCCCATGGTGGGCGACATCCTGAACTCCGCGGCGAAGGCCTCGTGCCTCACCAGGGACGGGGTGCGCGCCGCCAGGCCGCCGGCGATATACACCCCCCCCCTGCCGAGGACGGCGAGGGCGTAGTCGCGGCAGGCCCGGGCATAGAAGCGCGAGAACCAGGCCACGGTTTCGCACTCCGGCGTCAGCCTGGGAGTCACCTCTTCCGGCGTCAGGTCCTCACCGGTGAGAAAGGCGTGCAGGAGGGCCAACCCGCCGCCGGAGACGACCGTATCTCCCCTCGTGTAGGGCTCGCCGGTTCTGGAAGCCAGAAAAGCCTGGAATTCCTGCTCCCTCGGCGTGACCATGGGGAAGGCGGCGTGGCCCTTCTCGGAAGGCACCGCCAGGTACCCCCCGGATCCGTCGGGGACGAGCGCGGCGTGACCGAGTCCCGTTCCAGCTCCGATGACGGCCAACGCCGCGTCCTCCACGGCGTTTCCGCTCAGGACTGTCTCCGCCGTGGAGGCCACGGGAGAGCGGGTGGCGAAGGCCTGCGCGACGAAGTCGTTGATCAGCTCCGCACGCTGAAAACCGGTGGCGGCCTTGTCGCTCTCGAGGTCGATTCCCCAGGGGATGTTAGGCGGCGAGCAGCGCCGCCCGCCCTCGACGGGACCGGCCACGGCAAGGACAGCCATATCGGCCGCCTCCGGGCTGAGCGGCAGCGGGGTGTCCCGGAGCCTCTCGATCAACTCTCCGAAGGAAGCGGACCCGCCGGTTTTCAGCCACTGCGACCCCTCGTGCCGCAGCTCAGCCGCCCCTTCCGAGACGAAGGAGGCAAAGCGGCTGTGTGTCCCTCCGATGTCGGCCGCCAGTATTTTCCACATGTCAGATGTCCCCTTTCTCACGCGTCAGCACGCCGCCGCAGCGCTTGCAGTGAAGCGCGTCATCGTCGTGCCCCGCGAGGCCGCACCCCCCGCACCGGCGCCCGCCGTACCGGCGCCGCTTCCCGTGCACCATTTCGGCGGTCACGATCCCCGTCGGCACGGCTATGATGGCGTAGCCCATGACCATCACCACCGACGCCAGCGCCTGGCCAAAACCCGTCCGGGGAGACATGTCCCCGTAGCCCACGGTGGTAAGGGTGACGACGGCCCAGTAGATGCCGCGGGGTATGCTGGTGAAGCCGCTCGCTTCCCCCTCGACGACGTACATGAGAGACCCGAAAATCGTCACCAGCGTGATGACACTGAAGAGAAAGACGACGATCTTGTGCCTGCTCGACCAGAGGGCCCTCATGAGATCGTCCGCCTCTCCCACGTACTGGACCAGCTTCAGGATGCGGAAGATACGCAGGATTCGCAGAGTCCGGAGGATCATGAAATACTTGCCCGCCGGAAAGAGCACTCCCAGATAAGTCGGCAGAATGGAGAGCAGGTCCACCACACCGAAGAAGCTCCTTCCGTAGCGGAGGGGCCGGGGGCTGCAGAGCAGGCGCAGAACGTACTCGGCGGTGAAAAGCAGGGTGAAGAACC
>JAUWCW010000034.1 GCA_030609125.1 Candidatus Rokuibacteriota bacterium | reverse complement strand
GTGCGTGTCGCGGTGGGCCGCCACCACCTTGACGACCTCCCGCTGGGCGAAGGATACCGATCGGGCCGAGAGGCAGGGGTAGCGCTGCAGGTTGCGCCTCGTGTCGCCCCACAGGACGATGGTGTCGATGCCGGCGGTGGGTATCGTCATCCACCCCGCCGGCTCGCCGACGCCGGCCCTGTCCCTTCCCGCTTTTACCCAGCGCACCCATTCCGCCCGGGCGGTGACTTTCGCGTGGGTCCTGCGGACCAGGTGAACCAGGGGCCTGGCGGCGACCGCCGCACCGGCGGTGAGAAGGAAGACCGATCCCGCCCCGAGAACCCAGGCGCGCCATTTCACGCTAGCGGACATGCCCGCACCCCGCGGCGGCCCGGCGACGGCCCAGTGCGGCCCCGCCGCCGGCGAGCATCAGCACCAGACCCGCCGCGAGCAGAGCCCGATCGTTGGTGGCGGTGGGGAAGAAGGCTCCCGGGTTCCACCCCCGGGGAAGAGGCACCCGCACCGGCACCGTCACCAGCGCCCCGTCGGGCACCCGCTGGATCCTCTCCTCCACGGCTACGCGTGAGGTGAACCGGGAGACGAGCTGGTAGCGCAGGGCCGCGTCGACGATCTCCTTCCTCAGGGTCTGCTTCTCCGCCGGCGTGCCGCGGATCCACCGGAACATCATCTCCCCGATCATCGCCCGGCCGAAGAGCTTTTCTATGGCCCGGTGGCGCACCCCGCCCCCGCTCTCCACGGGAAAGCTGTAGCTCGCCTCCTCCCCGTCGAGCTTTCCGCGAACGAGGAGCCGGCCCGAAAAATCCGGCGGATACTGCACCACCACCTGGAGGGGCCGGTCGAGGTATATGTCCGGCGGAGGGTCGGGATAGAACCGGACCTTCCCTTCTCCCCCCTTCCCCTCCCACGAAAGGCGCACGTCGGTGAGAACAGGCTCGTCGAGGGTGCGGAAGAAGTCGGCCATCACCTCCCCGATGTCTTCGTGGGAGCGGATGAACCTCGCCTGTCCCCGGCCGATCTCAGCCATCTTGCGCACCAGGTACTCGTTCGGGGCGCTGCCGATGGCGAAGGCGAAAAGGCGCGCCCCGTCGAGGCTTTCGTCGAGGAGGCGCATGAGGGAGTGGTCGTTGCCGACGGCCCCGTCGGTGAGAAAGACGATGAGCCGCATCCTCCGGCCGCGCCGGGGAAAGGAGAGGACGTGCCGCAGCGCCCTCTGCATCTCCGTGCCGCCGGCGGCGGTGAGGCCCTGCACGTACCGCCGCGCCGACTCCATGCGCTCCGGTGTCGCCTCGCGCAGGTCGGGGCTGAAGGAGGAGTATCCATTGGCAAAGCGGACGATGGTGAAGCGGTCCCCGCCGCGGAGCATGTCGAGGCAGAGGCTGAGCCCCGCCTTCGCCTGGCCGATGGAGGTGCCGGACATGGAGCCGCTGGTGTCGACGAGAAAGATCACCTCCCGCGGCGCGGGCTCCCGGTGCTCACCCCCTTGAGCCGTGGGCGGGAAGACGCTCAGCAGCGCGTGGGAAACTTCTTCACCCGCGGAGGCCACGAAAGAGACGGCGGGGTCGCTGCTTTTCTTAAGGTAGATGCTCATGCTGAAGTCTCTGTCCGGCACCGTCTCTTTTCGTGAGAGGGTGACGGAGGCGGACCTGGAGCCGCGCCCCGGACGGTGCACGTCGATGGCATGCGTGTTCGACACGATCTGGTCGATCGCCATGCCGTAGATGTCCGCCGTGAGGGTGAGGCGGTGGCCGGAGTCGACCGAGGGGTGCAGCAGCGGGGGATTGAGCCGGGCCGCGTCCTTCACCGCCGCCTCGACCGAGGCGCTGCCGTCGGCCCGGCGCTCGAGCTTCACCGGGATGTACCGCTGGCCAACGACCATGGGAAACGTGACGTCGTAGACGCCCCGCCGGTACTCGGCGGGCGCCATGTAGGTGAGCTTCACCTCAACCGTCTCGCCGGGAAGAAAGTTCGCCACCGAGGTGGTGAAAATGTTCGGCCGCTCCTGCTCCATAAGGGCCGCCTTCTTCCCCGCCCGCTTCGCCTTCTCGTAGGTCCGCCGCGCCTCCTGCTTCTCCTTCACCACGCTGCTGATGACGCGGTCGCCCACGCGCAGTTCCATCCCCGTCACGCTCGCCCGGGAGGGAAGGGGGAAGATGTAGACCGCCTCCAGCGGGGAGGCGGTGTCGTTGGTGAAGCGCTGGGTGACCTCGGCGCTGACGACGCCCGCCGTCACCTCCAGCCTGACGTCGGTCTTTCTTAAAGGGAGATAGAGCTTCCCGCCGTCGGGGAGGCGGGCCAGCAGGGCGCCTGCCACCACGCCCCCTTTCGACTCCACGCCGGCGGGGACCGGGTTCGACCAGGCTGGAGCGAAGAGAAGACCGATGGCAACTAGTACAAAGACGGCGATGACGACGTACCTGGTGATTTTCTCGCTCATGCTGACTCCCTCCCCTTCTCCCGCTCCGGAAGGGCCGCGCCCTCCCCTCTCCGGCATTCACTGACCAAGATAGGAGGTGCGTGTGAAACGATGAGGGAGCGCATGTGAAATCGGCGTGAAAAAAGACGAAGGGTGGGTGGTGGTGTCATCCCGAGGAGCGCAGCGACGAAGGATCTGACAAACTACGCCGGCGGCGGTTCGAGAGGAAGCCGGAGACGGACGCGAACGCCGCCGCCGGCCATATTCTCGACGGACACTTCGCCGTGGTGAAGGAGCGCGACTTCTCTCGCAAAGGGCAGGCCCAGCCCGGAGCTGCGGCGACCGGTGTCGGGCCGCCCCAGGGAGTAGAACTTCTCGAAGACGCGGTCCAGGGCGTAGTCCGGAATGCCCGAACCCGCGTCGTCGACGGTGATCTCGGCGTCTCCGCCGTCAATACGGAGCCGAAGAGACAGGGCGCCGCCCGTGGGGGAGAACTCCACGGCGTTCTTGAGTATGTTCGCCAGCGCCTGCCGCAGGAGAAAGCGCTCTCCCCAGACGGCCGCCGACGGGTCGAGATCGAGGTCGGGTACGATCTCCCGCGACGCGAGCAGGGGCCCCATGCCGTCAACCACGTCCCGCACCAGCACGGCCAGCTCGATGTTCTCCACGTCGCGCAGCTCCCGCCGCCCCTCGATGGCCGAGAGCTGCAGCAGCCTGTCGACCAGGTCCTGGATGCGCTCGGTCTCTCTCCGGATGTTGCCGAGAAAGGTGCTGCGCTGCCCGGGGCTCATCTCCTCCTCGAGCAGTTCCGCCGCCCCCCGCAGGACCGAGAGGGGGCTCTTCATCTCGTGGGTGAGGGTCTGGACGTACTTCTCCACATACTGTGTTCCGTCCAGGCTCTTTTGGGCCTCCTTCAGGCGTCTCGTTACCACCGCCAGGGGCCGCATCGCCCAGGTGACGGCGAGAGCGGCCAGAAGGAAAGCCGCCGCCCCCGCCAGGGCCACGGCACCGATGATCATCCTCTCCGTCCGCCCCGACCCGGCCGCGCCGCTCTCCCTGCCCACCGAGAGGGAGAGCTTCCCCTCGGGAACCCCTTCCGGCTGGAGCGGCACCGACACGGTCAGGATAGCCGTATCTCCCTCCCGCATCAGCAGCTTCATCCCGTACGAGTCGTCGGAGTCGAACGCGACCCGGCCGTCGCGATCCGTCACCGTCACCTTCAGCCCTTCCAGCTGAAGGTCGGGCCCGGAGGAACCTTCCCCGAACCGCTCACGGATCGCGGTCTGAAGGGCCCCCTGGATGTCATACCGCGCCGACCTGTCCTCCTCGACGTCCCGGGCGAGAAGCGCCGCCAGACCCAGGGCCTTCTCTCTCAACTCGGCCTCCTCCCTCCACTGGGGGCTGGAGCGCAGGCTGATGATCAGCCCCGTCGCCAGCAGGGCCGAAGAGAGACCGATGACGGCGAAGAGCGAAAGGAGGAGACGGGCGCGGATGTTCACCACGACTCCCGCAGGCTGTACCCGAGCCCGCGGTGGGTCCGGATGGGATTGATGTCGGGCCGGACGGCCCGGAGCTTGGCCCGTATCGTCTTGATGTGGGTGTCGACGGTCCGGTCGAGGCTCGCCTCGGGCTCCTCCCAGGCCATCTCCATGAGCTGATCGCGGGAAAAGACCCATCCGGGTCTGCTCATCAGCGCTTCGAGGAGGCGAAACTCCGTGCGCGACAGCTCCAGGGGGGTTCCGAAGTAGGTGACGATCTTGCGGTTAGGGTCGATCGCCAGAGGAGAGCCGGCAGGGGCTCCGCTGTCCTTGGCCCCGCGGCCGCTGCGGCGGAGGACCGCCCTCACCCGGGCGGAGAGCTCCCGCGGGCTGAAGGGTTTGACCATGTAGTCGTCACCGCCGATCTCGAGCCCCACGATCCGGTCGATCTCCTCGGAGCGCGCCGTGAGAAAGATGATGGGGACGTCGGAGACCTTGCGGATCTCCTTGCACAGATCGAAGCCGTTCGTGTCGGGGAGGCCAATGTCGAGGACCACCAGGTCCACGCCCCCCTCGGCGAGGCACGACCGCGCCTCACCGCCCGTGGTGCAGCACTGAACGGCAAAGCCCTCGGTCTGGAGGGCAAAGGTGATGTTGTCGGCTATGCCGGTCTCGTCTTCGACGACAAGGATGCGTTGTTCCACAACAGGGATGATGATAGCTCAAAGGAGGATGGAGGTCACGGCCCGGGGTCAGGCGCCTATTTTGGCGCCACTTCCCAGATCCAGATCGTCTCCGCGGCGATGCGGGGCGCCAGACCGCGGCCATCCCGAAGCATCTCCTCCCACTCGGCTTCCGTGTACACGAGAAGCTCCACCGGGACTGGCAGCACGGAGGTTTCCCACTTCAGGGGCCTTTCGTGAAAGGGCCGCTCCGCCTCCTTGACGAGGACGATGACGTCGAGGTCGCTCCCCACGCCCCAGTCTCCCCTGGCGTAGGATCCGAAGTAGCCGATCCGCAGCGCCGCGGGATGCCGCTCCGCCTCCGCCGGGGCCCACGAGCGGATCGCACGAACGACCGTCTCGCGATCAGGCCATTTGAGAACGCGCGAACCGGAGGATCTCACTGGCATGTCGTATGCCGTCCTCGCTCTGGAGGGGGCCATAGTGCTCGAAGGGAGCGCCCTCGGGATGCCCGTTCGGGTAGCGCGTCGGGACATAGAAGGCGTCGAGCACCTTCGCCTTATCGACAAGGTCACCGGGGACCGCGCAGGAGGGGGGAAGCTCCACTAGAAGCCGAGCGACCATGTGCCCCCAGGCCTCCTGACCAAGACTCAAGTGCAGGGCCTTTACTGCCTTCTCGGCGGCTTGGTGAGCGGCAAAGCAGGCCCACTCATGCCGCCCGGCGCGACGTGAGTCCTCCGCCTGCTCCACGTCTCGCTCGGCCTGCCGAAACCAGTCTCCCGCGCGGTTGGGCATGATCCCTCCATTTCAAACAACACAATTTTACCCGAAAGGCCAGTCGACGGCAAACATCTCGACGCACAGCACGGACTGGGGTCAGGCACTGAAACGTGAAAAAATACGCTCAACGTTTCACGTTTCAGTGCCTGACCCCAGGCTTTTCCTCAACTCCTCGCCGGCCGCCTCCCTCTGCCAGTCCTTCAGCCCCGTATCTATGAAAGCGAGGGCTTCCCCTGTTTCCATCCGGCAGAGTCTCTCCAGGGTGGTGGAGTTCACGAGAAGTCCCGGCGGCAGACCGAGCTTCTCCTCCATCCCGGTCCGGACCTGCTTGAGGGACTGCAGGAGTTTGCGCTGGTCCGACGTCAGGGGGTCGTACTCCGAAGGCGGGGGGGCGGGGCCTTCACCGGGTTCCACGGGTCTGCCGAGGGCATCCAGAACTGCCGGGGCAAGAAGGGCAAGTATCCTCTTTGACGCTCCCCGGGTCTGCATCACCTCTTCTTTGCTCTTCGGCGGGCTCTGGCACCAGGAGAGGAGGACCTGGTTGCTGATGACTTTGAAGGGAGGGCGGTCCATCCTCTGTGCCGCTTCGTCCCTGATCACCAGGAGCCGCTGCAGGAGCGCTCTCGACCACGGCTCGAGGCGGCGGGCGCCCTTGACGTTCAGTGCCGAGATCTTCTTTGCCGGCTGCGGCTCGATCTGCTCGAGAAGCCGAAATTCCTCCTCGGCCCAGGAGAGCCTGCCGAGGCGCGAGAGCTCCGCCTCCAGGTGCTGTTTCAGGGGGAGAAGCCAGGCCGTGTCGAGGGCGGCGTAGGCGAGCAGCTCCTCCGGAAGCGGGCGCGCCGACCAGTCGGCCCGCTGATACTTCTTGTCCATGCTGACCGAGAAGCTCTCCTCCAGGATGGCCGCCAGCCCGAACCGGGTCCTGCCGGAGAACTGGGCGGCCACCATGGTGTCGAAGAGGTTCCGGACTCCGAAGCCGAGGTCCTTCTTCAGCAGGCGCACGTCGTAGTCCCCTCCGTGAACGACCTTGCGCACGCGGGCATCACCGAGGAGCGCCTCCAGCCCCCTCAGGGAGCCGCGGCACGTTAACGGGTCGATAACGATGTTCGCGCCGGCGCTGGAGATCTGAATGAGGCAGATTTTTTCCCGGTAGCTGTGGAGGCTGTCGGCCTCGAGATCGAAGGCTATCTCCTTCTCGCCGGCGAGGGAATCGAGGACCTCCTCCACGCCGCGCGGATCGTCGAGAAAGCGATACTCGGGGGAAGGTTCCGACATCAGAGGAACTTTTTCAGTTTCGCGAGGATCTCGCCGGTGTACCGGAAGAACTCGTCCGCCACGATGGCGACCCAGAGGCCTTCTTCCCCCCGCTCCGCCAGAAGCTTCATGCCGCACACGGTCATGCCCGACGACGGCCCCGCAACGATCCCCTCCCGCGTGATCAGCTCCACCAGGGTCCGATAGGCGTCGTCGGAGTCGATGAGCAGCTTCTCGTCGATCAGCGACTCATCAAGGATCTCGGGCTTCATGGTGTACTCCGTATTCCTCAGGCCGTAGAACTCGTGGCTCTGCTCACTCGGCTCCACGGAGATGATCTTCACCCCGGGATTCTTCTCCTTGAGAAACCTTCCGACGCCGGTTATGGTCCCCCCCGTTCCGATGCCGGAGACGAAGTGGGTTATCTTCCCCCCCGTCTGCTCCCAGATCTCAGGGCCGGTGGTGGCATAGTGGATCTGCGGGTTGTGGGGGTTGCCGTACTGGTAGGGGACGAAGTGGTCCTTCAGTTTCTTGTAGCCGAAGGCGGCGGCGATGGCGCCTTCGCCGGGAAACCTGGGGCAGACATCGTCCGGCGCGAGATCCATGTCGCTGGTGGTCAGGGAAAGAAGCTCCCTCTTGCCGTCGGGGATCTGCTCGCCGGCGGTGATGACCGGCTTCTTGTAGCCCAGCAGGTTCAGAAAAACGCTCAGGGCCACGCCGGTGTTTCCCGACGTCGGCTCCACGCAGGTCGTTTCCGGTTTCAGGTCGCCGTCCCGTACGGCGCCCGTGATCATGCCGTACGCGGTCCGATCCTTGATCGAGCCCACGGGATTGAAATACTCCAGCTTGGCGCAGGCGGTCCTCTCCGGCGTCGGCGGCACGACGTGATTGAGCCTGACCATCGGCGTATCGCCGATCAGCTCGGTTATGTCGCGGCAGATCCCGTCGTGTCTCACCGCTTCTCGCCCTCCAGGTCGCGCATCTTGAACTGCACCACCATGCGTCCGAGAAAATCGAGGTAGGCTGCGGCGAACCCCTGCCAGCCGTCCAGAAAACCGCCCTTGAAAAGATACCGCCGCAAGAGCCTGACCTTCGCCCCCGCCAGTTCGAGGAGAAAGCCGCCCGCGCTGAACCTCTCCCCCCGGGCCACGCGCCGCTCGGCCTCGAAGGAGGTGTAGAACTGCATTTTCCTCACGTACTCACTCACCGAGCGGTAGGGATAGTGATCGAGCGGCTCCTCCAGTGTGCCCACCTTCCCCTGAACCTGGAGGCGCTCGTGAACGTTCCGCTCCGGAAACTTGCCTCTTTCGCGCTGGAAGAGACGGAGCTGGCGGTCCGGAAAGTGGCCGCCGTGCATGAGCGTCCTTCCGAACCAGCTGTTTTTCCGCTTGAGGAAGAAACCGTCCTCGGAAGAACCGGGTACGGCCCGGGCCCGGATTTCCCGCGCCAGGGCCTCGGAAACGATCTCGTCGGCATCGAGGCAGAGGACCCAGTCCGACGTCGCCTGGCGGAAGGAGTAGTTCTTGTTGACGTTGAGATTGGAGAGGTTCGGCCTTTTGAAGACCTTACGGGTGTGCTTCCCCGCAATCTCCGCTGTTCGGTCGCTGCTTTCGCAGTCCACCACGACAAGCTCGTCCACCCACGCAAGGGCGGAGAGGGTCGCGGGGAGGTCGGCCTCCTCGTTGTGAGCTATGATGCACGCGGCAATCGTCACCTTCCCCCTCTCCGGCAGGCGCCTCCGGGCGCATCGGTACCAATACCCCATGCCGGCCGGCCTGTCAAGGCGGAAAACCTCCTGAAATTGACAATTTACCGTTCAGCCCGACATCCCCGCCGGTTCTGCCCCGCCGCCGCTTTTGTCTTCTCCTTCCCTCCCCCTTTGCGGTACAATACAGCCGACATGACGCTTCTCGTCCTTTTCGCCCTTGCTGCCCTTCTCTTCTCTTTTTTCTGTTCCATCATGGAGGCGGTCCTGCTGAGCGTCTCGCCTTCCTACGTTCTCGCCCGGTCGAACAGCGGGCATCGCAGCGGAAGAATACTCGGCCGCTTCAAAAAGGACGTGAACCGCCCCCTGGCGGCGATTCTCAGTCTCAACACCATCGCCAACACCGTCGGCGCCGCCGGCGTCGGCGCCCAGGCGGCCTCCACCTTCGGCAGCACCGCCGTGGGTATCGCCTCCGGCATCCTCACCCTTCTCATCCTCATCTTCTCCGAGATCATACCGAAGACCCTGGGTGCCCGGTACTGGAGGGGGCTCGCCCCGACCGTCGCCTACGGCCTGGTTGTCCTCATCTGGATCATGTACCCCTTCGTTGTGCTCTCCCGCGGGATCATACTGCTCTTCTGGAAAGAGGCGCCGGCCGACGCGCTGAGCCGCGACGAGTTCACCGCCATGGCCGAACTGGGCGAGAAGGCGGGCCTTTTCCACGACCGGGAATCGTCCATTCTGCGCAACCTCTTCCGCTTCCCGACACTGACCGTCGAGGACATCATGACTCCGCGTCCGGTTCTTTTCACCCTCGACGCCTCCCTGACCGTGGAGCAGGTCCTCAAGCAGCACACCGAGATCGCCTTCTCCCGGATCCCCGTCTACCTCAAGACGGTGGACTCCATCATAGGCTACGTGATCCTGAACGACCTTCTCTACGAGCATGCGGCGGGCAACAAGGGGAACACCCTCCTCTCTCTGAAGAGGAAGATCCTCTCCGTTCCCTCTTCCCTGGCCCTCTCGTCCTTCTTCGACCGCCTTCTCGACAGCCGGGAGCACATCGCCCTCGTCATCGACGAATACGGGGGAACCGCCGGCATCGTCACCATGGAAGACGTCGTAGAGACCCTCCTCGGCCTGGAGATCGTCGACGAGGCGGACACGGCGGAAGACATGCAGGTCCTGGCCAGGACGCGGTGGGAGAAAAGGGCCCGGCAGCTCGGTCTTGCCAGGAAAGACAAGTAGGGGGAGCGGCAGGACGAAAGGCCTTGCCGTCATTTGCTTTTCCCCTCCCGGTGGGGTATTCTCCCGCGGTGAAGCCCCCCACAATCTGTTTGGACACGGACGACTCATGCGTGAAAAAGGCCTTCTGAGCGAGCTTCTGGAGCGGCACGAGCTCATCGCCAACTTCGTGAGCCGCAACCTCAAGCAGCGCTACAAGGGCTCATTTTTCGGCTTCTTCTGGTCTCTGCTGCACCCGCTCTTTCTCGTTCTCGTCTACCTCGTTTTCATCCGCCTCATGCGCTTCCCCATGGACCTGCCGTATCTCATCGTGGGGGTCCTGGTCTGGCAGTTCTTCTCCCTCGCCTGCGGCGACTCCGTGGGAATCGTGTTGGGGCACGCGACGCTCGTGAAAAAGACCTGGTTTCCCAGGGTCATTCTTCCCCTCTCGGCGGTCCTCGGGAACCTCGTCCACTTCCTGCTCTCTCTCATCATTCTCTTCGCCTTCCTCGCCGTCTACCGCCTCTGGCCGGGAGTCGAATACGTGCATCTCGTGTGGCTCATCGCCATCCAGTTCTTCCTCTGCCTGGGCATGTCGCTGCTTCTCTCGTCGCTGAACGTCTTCTACAGAGACGTGGAGCACCTGCTGCAGATCGTTCTCATGGCCTGGTTCTTCGCCACCCCCATCATCTATCCCCTCTCGAGCATCCTGGAGAACCCTTCGCTCCCGCGCTTCGTCATCACCCTCTACTTTGTAAACCCCATGGCCACTCTCGTGCAGCTCTACCGCCAGGTCTTTCTGGGCACGCCCGCCCTGGGAGTGCCCGTCTGGCCGGGCCTCGTCGTAGCGGGCGTCATCTTCCTCGCCGGCCTCTTCACCTTTCTGCGCCTCGAGCCGCGCTTTGCCGACGAGCTGTAGCCCATGAGCCAGAACGCGGTGATAGACGTCCGGGGACTGGGGAAGATGTACCGTCTCCGCCACCACGGGCAGGCGACCCTCAAGTCGGCCGCGCTGGGGCTTCTCGGGAAGAGTCCGCCCCGGGAGGACTTCTGGGCCGTGCGGAACATCTCCTTTCAGGTGCGCGAGGGCGAGACCCTCGGCATCATCGGCAGCAACGGCGCCGGCAAGAGCACGCTCCTGGGCCTCATAACCGGCACCATAACGCCCACGGAGGGAGAGACCACCTCCCGCGGCCGCGTCTCCTCCCTCCTCGAGCTGGGGGCGGGTTTTCACCCCGACCTCACGGGCCGGGAAAACGTCTTTCTCAACGGCTCGATCCTCGGCCTGAAGAAAAAGGACATCGTGCGCAAGTTCGATGACATAGTCGGATTCGCCGAGCTGGAGGAGTTCATCGACATGCCCGTCAAGCACTACTCTTCGGGGATGTTCGTCCGCCTCGGCTTCGCGGTGGCCATGGAGGTCGACCCCGACGTTCTCATCGTGGACGAGGTGCTCTCCGTGGGAGACGAGAAGTTCCAGGAAAAGTGCCTGCACCGGATACGGCGGTTCATCAAGGCGGGCAAGACGCTGCTCATCGTCTCCCACAGCATGGAGACGATCCAGAGCATGTGCGACCGCACGCTCCTGCTCAATCGCGGCGAACAGGTCGTGCTCGACAAGCCCGGCCGGGCCATCCACGAGTACC
>JAUWCW010000145.1 GCA_030609125.1 Candidatus Rokuibacteriota bacterium | reverse complement strand
GGGGAGGGCGGTGACGTCGGACAACGCGGCCTTCGGAGTCGCCACCTTCCACTCCACCTATTCCGTTCTCAAGGCGGAGAAGATCTTCAAGGAGGCGGGCCTCGAAATGGTGCGGCTCATACCGGTCCCGAGCCAGGTCTCCTCTGACTGCGGTGTCACCGTTCGCTTTCTCATCGCCGACCTCGAGAGGGCCCGGGAACTCATGAAGAGCCTCGAGCACGATCTCGAAGGGATATACGCGGGAACGGGCAGGGAGTGGGACATCGTCTACGAGGCGGAAGGGTAGGATTGCGCTCATCTGTTACGTCATCATCTCGACTTTTCGACCGGTCCGGCTATAATACCTCTGCAAGGGAGCGGATGGGTCGCTGGTGGGCCTCCCGGACTTCAAATCCGGTCGGCGGGCGCTAATCACGTCCGCGGTGGGTTCGATTCCCACACGTTCCCGCCATTTTTTCACCGGCGGACACGATTTCCGATGAGCGAAGAAGAGAAAACAGCGCTGGAAAAGCACGGCGGCCTTCTCGGTCTCGCCGGAATTGCCCTGCTCCTGTCATCGAAGATCCTGAAACTGTCTCCGCCCGTGTCCGCCACCATGACACTGGCGGGGCTGTCGGTGCTCGTGGTGGGATGCATTCTCCTGGCAATCGCCAACATCCGCAAGAAGGAGCCGAAGAACAAAGCTATCGCCGCTGCAATCTTCCTGATAGTTCTCTATAATCTTGTACTTGTCTACAGGGCCGTATTCGTGACCGGGAAACTCTCCGTTTTCTGACGGTCGCCGCGGCGGCGCAGCGCGAAACGGCCGCACGGGAGAGGACATGGAATCGCTGAGCATACTGGGAAACCTCAAAAGACAGCACGAAGACCTGATCGTGCTTTCACGGGAGCTTATCGGGGAGCTTGATGCGGAGAAGAAGCTCAGCTACAAGTCCATAGTGCACTCCCTCTCCCTCTTCGAGGGAAAGCTGAAAATACATCTCTCCATGGAGGACCGCTACCTCTATCCCCAGCTCCTCAACCATGAGAGCGAGGACGTCCGGTCCCTTACGGGTGAGTACATAAAGGAAATGAGCGGTATCTACGACAAGTTCCACTCCTTCATCCTCCGATGGAAGGGAGACGACCCCCCGGAGGATTTCCCGGGAAGCTTTACCGGCGAGATAAAAGACATCGTGGAAGAAATATACGCACGGATACGCAAGGAAGAGGACATTCTTTTCCCGCTGCTGGAAGAAGCTCAACCCTCTTCGCACGAGCCTGAAGGAGACCGGCACAGCCAGGAGCTGAAAAAGTCCTGACCATGCTTCCCGGCCGTCATCGCGCACTCATGCTTAAAAGATTCCGCCTTCGCACCGGACTTGCCCCCGACATCCTGCGGGATGAGCTTGCCCGGATCATCTCCGAGGCCGGAACAGGCGAGGAGGCCGGGGAGACCCCCCTGCAGGGCAGCGTCGGAGAGAACACCTTCGAAGTGAGGCGGGTGAACATCTACCGCAACTCCCACCTGCCGGTCATGAAAGGCAGGCTTGTCGACCGCGCCGGCGGTGCGGAGATAGAGCTCTTCTTCCGGCCCCACAGACAGGTCGTCATATTCTTCTCCATCTGGTTCACCTTTCTCCTGCTGGCCTCCCTGCTCATAATCGTCGCCTCCCTGAGCGCCGGGTCCGGGCGGCTCTGGTTCCTCCTCGTTCCCCTGGGGCTGGGCGCCCTGACCTGGATTCTGAGTCTCCGTGTCTTTGACAGCGACTGCCGGTGGGTTCTCGAAGCTCTCGAGGATGCTCTCAAGGAAAAGACCGCGACAGCCTGCGGAGGATAAAGAATGCGCCGACGCGTACGAGCCAAGCAGCCGAACTCGGCCATGTGTCTGGTCTGCGGCCTGCAGAACAGCGCCGGGCTGCGCGCTTTCTTCTATGAACTCGACAGTGACGAGCTGCTGGCGGTTTTCCGGCCCCGCCCGGAGCATCAGGGTTACCCCGGCCGCCTCCACGGCGGCCTCGCCGCCACCATCCTGGACGAGACCATCGGGCGCGCCATCATGATCGAGGAGAAGGACAAGTTCTGGGGTGTCTCCCTGGAGCTCACGACGCGCTTCAAAAAACCCGTTCCCCTCGACGAGGATGTCCGCGTGATCGGAAGGGTCACGAAGAGCGGGCGGATCTACGAAGGCAGTGCGGAAATTATTAATAAAGACGGGAGCATAGCCGTCGAAGCCCAGGGGCGATACCTCAAGATGCCCCTGGAGAAGATCTCCGACCTGCACCTCATCGAGAGCTGGAAAGTGGTCCCCTCGCCGGACGATCCGGAGACGGTCGACCTGTAAGGGCTCAGTCTGCGCTCTCGGCCATGGCCCGGCCGAAGGCCGCCCAGAAGGGGTCCACGCGGGGGTGCTCGAGTATCCTCTCGCGCCCTTCCTCCACGAGGGTGACATCCTTCTTCCCTGGGACGGTCTCTCCAACGGCGGCGGCCGTTATTCCCTTTGCCCCGAGGCGGGAGAGAACCTCGGCGGTCTTCTCCTTCCGGCAGGTTATGATGAGCGTGCCTTCGCTTATGGCGCAGTACGGATCCATGTCGAACAGGTCACAGATCTTCGTCACCTCGTCGAGAACGGGGATCCTCTCTTTCTCGATTATCATCCCGACCCCGGAGGCCCTGGCGACCTCGATGAGCCCTCCCCAGAGGCCGCACTCGGTCGCGTCGTGCATGGTGGTGACGCCCTCGTCCCTGACGCCCACGGAAGCGGCCGTCATGGCGTCCTCAACAACCGACATCTGCCAGAAGATCTCTTCCGCCCGGGATGCGAACTCGTCACCGTAGGCCTTTTTCACAAGGTGCGGGAACGCTACGGCGAAGAGGGCAGTGGCCTCTATGGCCGGTCCCTTGGTAACGATCACGTCTTCTCCCGGCGAAGCCATGGCGGGAGTGATGTACTTGTCCTTCGGCCCCACGGACATCATGGTGGCGCCGCCGATCATGGGGTAGTCGGTTCCCTGGTAGCGGGCGGTGTGTCCCGCAACAACGGCGATGCCAAGCTTTTCGCACTCCTTGTGCATGGAACTCCAGAGAGTGACGAACTCTTCCTTGCTGATGGACATGGGGAGGTTGAGGTCGATGGTCATGTACCGCGGCGCAAGGCCGGACGTGGCGGCGTCGGAGGCGAGGATGTGGATGGCGAACCATGCCGACCGCTCCCACCCATACTGGGGCACGACAAAGACCGGGTCACAGGTCATGACCATCACGTTGCCGCCGCCTATGTCGACCACTCCGACGTCGACACCGTTCCGGGGCGGAACCAGAACCGTCGGGTCCTTGCGCCCGAGATGGGGGAAAATGACCTCGTCGAAAATTTCCGGTGAGATTTTGCCGATTGCCGGCATATCGTGACCCTGTCCAGGTCCGCTCATAGAAAACCCTCCTCGTCCGTGACCGGCGCCGGGAGAGCGGGACCGGGGGAAAGCCGGCCGCCGTACTTTTCCTGCGCAGGCATTATCCTACAGGTTCCGGGGTCGGCCCCATCCCGGGCCCTCTCAGCCATCCAGCAGCTCCCCCAAGCACTTGAACGCCTTATATAGCACGACAATCTCCGGTGCGTCAACCAGCCTCAGGGTCCGCCTCGCGGGGCAGGAGACGGGCACTGTCCCCACGTATTCTGATAGACTCGCACAGGTCATGAAAGTGCTCATCATCCGGACCGATCGGCTCGGCGACACCATCCTCGCTTCGCCCGCGTGGCAGGCCCTCAAGGAGGAGCTCCCGGAGGCCCAGGTTACGCTTCTCACGAGGCGTCCCTACCTCCTCCTCTTCGAGAGCGACCCTCTGCTCAGCGCCGTTCTGGCCTTCCCGGAGGGGGATCGGCAGGAAAGCGACGAGCTCGCCCGTCAGCTGTCCGCCCTGCGGTTCGACGCCGTTCTCGCCCTCCATGTCGACAGGGCCGCCGCCAGGCTGATCCGGAAAATCCGGGCTCCCGTAAAGATCGGGCCCCTCTCGAATATCTGGACCTGGTTCCTCTTCAACCGCCCCGTCAGGCAGAGGAGGTCTCCGTCCCTGCTGCACGAAGCGGACTACAGCGGTCTTCTCCTGCACAAGCTCGACATCCGCTATCGCCCTCACCGCCCCCGGGTACACCTCCCGGCGCACAGCGCCGAAGGTGAGCCGGCGCTGATGGAGCGTCTCCTCGCGGACCGCGCCGGCGATCCCTTCATGGTCGTTCATCCCGGTATGGGCGGCAGCGCTCTCAACTGGCCGGCCAAGCGGTACGCCGGCCTGGTTCAGATGATCCTCTCCGAAGCGAAAGAGACGGTGCTCGTCACTGGAACCGAGGCGGACCTGCCGTACCTCGGCTCCCTGCTTTCCCAGAACAACCCCCGCCTTATCAGCGCCGTGGGGAAGCTGGGTCTCGTGGAGCTCGCCCTCGTGCTGCGCAGGGCTTCGGTCTTTGTCGGGCCGAGCACGGGGCCGATGCACCTTGCCACCGCTCTCGACACCCCTGTGGTGACCCTCTTTTCGCCCGTCGGGGTCCAGCGGGCCCGCCGGTGGGGGCCCTACCACGCCCGGGGCACGGTCCTGACACCCCCGGTGGATTGCCGTGAGAAATACCGCTGCCGGCTGCGCAGGTGCCGGCACTACGACTGCATGGACCTCATCTCCGTAGGGGAAGTCCTGGAAGCGGTCAAAGAGTGGAGGAGGATCGCCGTCAGCCCTTGAAAAAGCTCCTCACGGCCGTGGCCGCCGCCGTGACCTGCTCTTCCGACAGCCCCGGGCAGATTGGCAGAGAGATGACCTGGTCGCGCGCCTTTTCAGCAACGGGGAAGTCCCCCGGGCCATGGCCGAGATCCGACAGCACCGGCTGCAGGTGCAGGCACTCGGAGTAATAGACCATGGAGCCCACTCCGCGCTCCGCCAGGTACGTCCGCAGCTCGTCCCGCCTGGGTGTCATGATGGTGAACTGGTTGTAGACATGGGTGAAGCCGTCGGGCTCTCGAGGCAGCACGACTTCGTCGGTCTCCACCAGAATTTCCCGGTAGATCGCCGCGTTGCGGCGCCGACGGCCGTTCCACTCCTCGAGGTGATCGAGCTTGATCTCCAGGACGGCAGCTTGAATCGAATCGAGCCGGCTGTTGTATCCTGAAAGCTCATACTTGTCGCGGCCCGAAGCCCCGTGGCCCCTGAGCATTCTCAGCGTCTGCGCCACCTCGTCCTCGTTGGTAATGACCATGCCTCCGTCGCCCAGGCATCCGAGATTCTTGGTCGGAAAGAAGCTGAACCCCGAAGCGTTCCCCATGCTTCCGGTCAGCTTTCCGTTGATGCGGGACCCCGTCGACTGGGCGCAATCCTCGACCACCTTGAGACCCCCCTCCGCGGCAATGCTCCCCAGGGCGTCCATGTCCGCCGGCAGCCCGTAAAGATGAACCGGAAGAAGTGCCCGCGTCCTGCCTGTAATCTTCTCCTTCACCCGCGCAGGGTCAATGTTGAAGGTTCCCTCTTCGATATCGGCGAATACCGGTTTCGCCCCGGCGTGAACGATAACCTCCGCGGTGGCAACAAAAGTGAACGGGGTGGTTATGACTTCGTCCCCCGGCTTCACGCCGGCGGCGAGAAGAGAGAGCAGAAGGGCGTCGGTTCCCGAGGCGACACCGACGGCGTGGCGGACACCATGATACTTCGCCATGGATTCCTCGAACTGCTTCACCGCAGGCCCCAGAATGAACTGCGCGCTGCGAATGACCTCC
>JAUWCW010000147.1 GCA_030609125.1 Candidatus Rokuibacteriota bacterium | reverse complement strand
CGAAGAAATATCGAAAAGCCTACCTCGACGCCGAGGCGAAAATAGAAGCACGGGGTCCCGCAGAACCCCTGTAGACCGGAGCGAGGAACCCCCTGACCGATTCCTTCTTCGCAGTCGGGGAAATACGGGGGGGGGGGCGGGAAGCAGGTCAGATACTTCTTCGTCGCATGGTCTCTGTGATCAGGGAGTCGAGGCGGGCGGCGCTCCGGCGGACGTCGTGCTCTTTTTCGATGCCGGCCCGCACTCCATCTTCCCACTCTTCAGGCTTTGTCCCCCTCTCGATGAAGACGCGCAGTTTCTCCTCGAGCTCACCCTCCTCCCCGTAGAGGAACTCCTCCCCGTAAAGCTCGGGGTAGACCAGCCGCCGCGGCAGAAGGGGGCGGCATCCGCAGCAGGCGGCTTCCATGACGGCGATGCCGTAGAACTCCTGGACCGCCGTCGACACGACCACGTCCGAATCCCAGAGGGCCCGGATGTAGCCGGCCCTCTCCTCGAGGTACCCGAAGGTGAGCAGCTTCTCCCCCAGAAGCTCCCGCGCCTCGAGAAAGGGCTTCGGCCGAACCTGGAAGTTCTCTCCCAGCACGTGCACCCGGAAGTCGAGCCCTTCACCGGCGAGCCTGCCCAGGGCGCCGAAGAAGACCTCGGGCTGCTTGTCGAACTCCCAGCGATGGTTCCAGAGGATGGTGAGGGGCTTCCTGCCGGTCCGCTCCGGACGCAGTCCTTTCAGCTCCCCGCAGTCCACTCCCGGGTAGACCACCCTCCCCCTGGGGCGGAGCAGCTCCTCCAGGCCCCGCGGCCGGTGGTCGGGCATGGCCTTGAGAAACCTCTCCACGCCGCCGGTGAACTCCTCCCGGTGAAACTCGGAGTTAAAGACCAGCATATCGGCGGCGAGGGCCGTCGATATGTTGGTGAAGCCGAAGTGCACGTCGGGCGCCTCGCCTTTCGGCACCGGGTAGCTCAGCTGGTTCTCGTGGAAGTAAACCACGCGGGGACAGCGGGAGATTTCCGGGACGACCGCCACCAGCTCCGCCAGGCTGACCATGTCCGTCGTCAGCAGGCACTCGACTTGCCCCGCCCGGGCCCTGATCTTTTCGGCAAGCGAGAGGTGGGCCCCCCGCATCCTCCACTTCCAGAAGCTGGAGGGGAGGGTGAGAAGATCGACGTCGTGGGAGGAGAGGGCGGCGAAGCGGTCCGCGAAGAGGCGGTGGGACCCGCCGTAGAAGGGCTCGACGAAGAGTACTCTCATGGGCCCGAACAATGCCCCAGGCCGGTTATTCCGTCAAGGCGGCGGGAGCGCCCGGCTTGACGGCGGCAGGGAGGGCGTTAAGGTAGGGAAAAGAGGAAGACAGACCATGAAACGAATCGCTCTTCTCGCCCTGTTCGGGCTGGCCACGTTCCTTCCCGCCGCTGCCGGGTCGGCGGAGGAGGAGGGAGGGGGCCCCGGCCTCGAGACCTACGAGGAGCACAAGGCCGCCGAGCTGGAAATCTGGCGGCGGATGGAGACGATGGCCCTCCGGCGGGCCCTGCTCGTCGAAGAGGAACCCACCTCCTTCGGCGTCTACGCGCCGAGGGGAGACAATCGCTACCGCCCGGGAGAACCGGTCCACATCTACGCCGAACCCGTGGGACACACGATCCGGAAGGCCGACGGCGTCTACTCCATAAGCCTTGCACTGGACTTCACCCTCCTCGATGAGTCGGGAAAGATCCTCGGGGGACAGCGCGACTTCGACCGCCTGGAGATGGAGTCCCGCCGACCCGTCATGGAGTTCATGGTCTCCTTCACCTACGACACCGAGGGGCTGCCCGCGGGAAACTACACTTTTGAGACGCTCATCAGGGACTCTTTCTCCGACCGGAGACTGAAAGTGCAGATGCCGATCGTCATCGCGGAGCAGGCGGGCTCCCCCTTACCCGGCCTCTCCCCCACGGGGGGAGAGGAGACACTCGGGCCGAGATAACACGGGTTCCCCTTCACCCGGCCTCTCTCTCGGAGGGGAGAGGAAGTTGGCAGGGGTCTGGTATAATCGACGCGATGATTCCCGACAGCGAAATAGTGCTGCGCCTTCTTCTCGGAGCCCTCCTGGGCGGCATTATCGGCTTTGAGAGGCAGCAACACGGCCGGCCCGCCGGCTTCAGGACCCACCTGCTCGTCTGCACGGCGTCGGTGCTGGTCATGCTCATCTCCGAGTACTTCCACTTCCGGCAGCCCTTTGACTCCTCCTACGTGCGCGTGGACCCGGGACGCATCGCCGCCGGCGCCATCACGGGCATCGGTTTTCTGGGGGCGGGCGTCATCGTCAGGGCTGGAGTAAGCGTGCACGGCCTCACCACAGCCGCCTGCCTCTGGGTCGTTTCCGCCATCGGCCTCGCCCTGGGCGGCGGCCTTTACCTGGCGGCGGGACTGACGTTCGTCATCACCCTTCTCGCCCTCTGGCTGCTCGAGAAGCTGGAGCGGCTCATGCCCTCGCGCCTCTACCGCTCCTTCACGGTCGTCACGGAAACCGCGGACGCCAACGAGGCGGCGCTTCGGAAGGTGATGGGCGGCCACGGAACGACCGTCAAGAACGTGGCCTACGAGTTCAACCGGGAGAAGCGGGAGAGCTCCTATGTCTTCACCATCAGCCTGAGGGACAGGGGCCTGCTGGGCCCGCTCCTGAAAGAGGTGGCCTCCCTGCCCTTCGTGCTAAGATACTCCCTCCGCACCTGATCACGGCACTCTGAATCCAACGAAAGGAAACCTCGACACCGCCATGACGCAAAAGGCTTCGAAAAACAGGAAGTCCGCCAAGGGCCTCAAGAGCTCCAGTCCGTGCTACGGCTGTGCGTCGGAGTGCTGCCAGTACTTCGCCGTCTACATCGACGAACCGACGGACCTGGACGAGTACGACGCCGTGAAGTGGTACATCTACCACCGGAAGGTGAGCGTCTACATCGACAAGGAGGAAGACTGGTACGTTCACATCGAGGTCCCCTGCCGGGAACTGGACAGGCACGGGAAGTGCCGCTCCTACGAGGGGCGGCCCATGGTCTGCCGCAACTACAAGCCCACGGCGTGTGAGCGCGCGGACATCGACGTGAAGAACATCGCCGAGTTCGACTCCGTCCAGGAGCTGGACGACTTTTTCAAGCTCAACTACCGCGTAATCGGCACCGACCTCAAGAGGCGGCGCCGCAAATACCGGACGGCCTGACGGCCGACGGAAGAGGAGGGTCTCATGAGAGTATTCATGGCTTTGCTGCTTCTTCTCGCTCCCTGCACCGCCGTCGCCGGCGAAGGTCACGGCGGCGGCCAAACCAAGCATAAATCGGGAAGCTTCTTCATGATCACCGCCGACAAGCTCTTCAGTATAGAGATGGAGCTCGAGGGAGACGCCCTGAAAGAGGGTGAGAACAAGGCGGAGATCGTCATCCACGATAAGAACGACAAGGACGTGAAGGGCGCCTCCATCACTCTCACCCCCTGGATGCCGGGCATGGGCCACGGAGTTCCCGAAGTGCCGGTGGTGAAGGAGGAGGAGGGCTTCTTCGGCTCCCGCTACCACGTCGAAAATCTCATGATCAGCATGGGGGGGCACTGGGAGATTCTCGTGGAAGTGGAAAAGGACGGCGTCAAGGACGGGGCGGTCTTCGACTTTCCCGACGTGGGCGGCAAAGGGATGTCGGGGATGAAGCACGAGAAGGTGAAGGCCCCCGCGGACCTCGATCTCGCGACCGCGAGGCTTTCGGAGAAGAAGATGTTCTCCGTCAGCTACACCAGTGACCCTCCGTCACCCCCCATGAACAGGATCCACACCTGGAACCTGACCGTCACCACACCCTCCGGCGAGCCGGTGACCGGCGCCATGGTCATGGTCAGCGGCGATATGCCCGAGCACGGACACGGCCTGCCGACGGAACCGGAGGTCACCGATGAGACCGCCCCGGGAGTCTATCTCGTGGAGGGGATGAAATTCAGCATGCCCGGATGGTGGGTGGTGAACTTTCTCGTCAAGAGCGGCGGCCGCGAGGACAGCGTGACCTTCAATCTCCGGCTGAAGTAGGTTTTTTCGGGAAAGGAGTGCCGTGTCGTTCATGAGACTGAAGAACCGGGCCATTGCCAAGGTCATCGCCGCCTTTCCCTCCCTCGGCAGGCGGCTCGTCGACTCCTACCACCCCTGGGAGTCGGAGGACGTTCCGTGGACGCCTGTTGAAAAGCCCCTGCGGGAGGCCACCGTCGCCGTCGTCACAACCGCCGGGGTCCACCACCGGGACCAGAAGCCCTTCGATATGAAGGACCCCAACGGCGACCCCTCCTTCCGCGTGATCGACGCCTCCCGGCCCCCGTCCACCCTTATGATCACTCACGACTACTATGACCACTCCGACGCGGACCGCGACATCAACATCGTCTTTCCCCTGGACCGTCTCCGCGAGATGGTCGCCGAGGGAGCCATAGGCGGCCTCTCGGAGCGGCACTACAGTTTCATGGGACACATCGACGGCCCCTACATTTCCACCCTCATCGAGGACACGGGCCCGCGCGTCGCCGAGGCGCTCGTGAAGGACGGCGTCGACATCGTCCTGCTCACCCCCGGCTGAGCGATCTGCAACCAGTCGGTCGGACTGGTCCAGCGTGAGATCGAGAGGCGGGGGGTGCCGACCATCGGCGTTTCCATCGTCCGGAGCTACTCGGAGAAGGTCAAGCCGCCCAGGACCGTTCACCTCCGCTGGCCCTTCGGCCACCCGCTGGGGGAGCCCTCCAACGTGGCGCAGCAGAGAGCGGTTATCCGGAAGGCCTTCGAGGCCCTCTATGACATCACCGAGCCGGGGGAGATCGTCGATCTCCCCTTCCGCTGGAGGCGCGAGAAGTACGAGGATGTCTGACCTCCGCGACGGAAGCGGCTGACTTCAGTCAGTGCCGCCCATGAAGCACTGGGGGTCCCGCTCCCTGAGGGGATCGAGGCCGCAGCCGTAGGCGACGGCGAGGCACCCGCCGCAGACCGGCCGTATTTCGCATTCCCTGCAGGCCTCGCAGCCGGCGCGGTAGCGACGGGCCGCCTCCGACTCGTAGACCCCTTCGATTCCGTCTGTCAGCACGTTGCCGATGGGCGAGGGGAACTTGCGGCAGGCGTGGGCCTCTCCCTCGGCGAGGACGCTGATGAAGTTGAAGGCCGCGCCGCACCCGAATCCGGTGCATCCCCCGAAGGGCTTCTCGCCCCTGCGCAGGCGCAGGATGTTGATCAGGTTGTCCTTCAACCCGATGAGGGAGCTCCTTTCCGCCCGGGCGGTGTACTCCTCGAGAAAGGCCTCGTACCGCTCCGGTGAAGCGATGCGCAGGCCTGCCCCCTCTCCGACCATGGAGAGCCTGTTGAAGGTGAAGTCGTCCGCCAGGCCCTCCAGGAGCTCCGCCAAGGGAAGCACCTGGTCGATATTGCCCTCGGTCAGGGTGAGCATGACCATGGAGGAGACCTCCATCTCTTTGAGCAGGGCAAGAAAGTCCATGACGCTGCGAAAGTGGCCCTTGCCGCGGATGGCGTCGTTGTGCCCCTCCAGTCCCTCAAGGCTCACCTGGTAAAGATAGGGCCTCTCGATGGAGACGATCTCCTCGATCTGCTCCCGCGGCGCGGGATTGCCGAGGATCGACACGGTGAAGCCCCTTTCCGAAACCGCCCGGTAGAGCTCGAAGAAGTCCGGGTGAAGCAGCGGGTTCCCGCCGGTGAGGCTGACATGCCCCCCGAC
>JAUWCW010000221.1 GCA_030609125.1 Candidatus Rokuibacteriota bacterium | reverse complement strand
GCGATACCAAGGAGCTGATTCTCGATGCGGCTGAGAAACTCTTTTCGCGAAAGGGATTCACCGAAACCACCCTTCGAACGCTCACCGCCGAGGCCGGCGTCAACCTGGCGGCGGTGAACTATCATTACGGCACCAAGGAGGCCCTGCTGAGGGCGGTCTTTGCCAGACGCCTGGATCCTCTGAACAGGATTCGTCTGGAGTCGCTCGACGGTATCCGCGCGCGTGCCATCGAGCGCGGTGAGTCCCCCTCGGTGGAAGAGATCATGCGCGCTTTCATCGCTCCCATGCTCATGCTGCGGGATGCGGGGGAGGGGGCGCGCGCGTTCATGGCTCTCATTGGAAGGGTTCTCGCGGGGCAGGAGAGCACCACCATGGACATATTCATCACGTACATGAAGCCCGTGTTCGTGAAGTGCTACGAACTCCTCTGCAGTGCGCTCCCCCATCTTTCGCGAGAGACGGTCTTCTGGCGGTTCATGTTCTCCATCTCCGCCGCGAGCAGCATAATGCGGAGGCAGGAAAGCACGGCCCTGCTGGCGCCGGATCTCGTTGCCAATCCCGACTCCGAGAGCATCCTCTCCGTGCTCCTTCCTTTTGTCACGGCCGGCATGGAGGCGCCATGAGAGCGAATCCGGTGCGCATCCTCATTCTCTGGGCGCCTCTGCTCGTGCTGCCTGGCTGCACGGTTCACCAGGCGCGGGAGAGCTATCCTTCGGGTGTTGATGTTCCGTCCGCCTACTCATACCCCGGAGGAGAGGCGAACAGGGCCGGCCGGTGGTGGGAAAGCTACGGCGACCCGGCTCTGGACCGGACGATCGCAACGGTCCTCGACGAGAACCCGACCCTGATGCAGGCCTGGGCCCGCCTCGAACAGGCACGGGCCCTGGCCCGGCAGGCGTCGACCTATCGTTATCCTGAAGTAACGGCCGGTGCCGATGCCTCACGAAGCCGCACCAGTTTCAATGTCGGTGGAGAACTGGGAGAGCGGAACGTGACGAGCGATCTTTTCAGCCTCTCCGCCGCCGCCACCTACGAGGTCGACCTCTGGGGCCGGGTAAGGTCCCTGGCGGACGCCGCGGAGGTGACAGCCATGGCAACCAGGGAGGATCTCGACACCATTGCCATGACGCTGGCGGCGCAGGTGGCGGAGACGTGGTTCGGCATCGCCGAGCAGCAGTCCCAGCTGGAGCTGCTGGACGAGCAGATCGAGGTGGGAAGAACCCTGCTGAAGCTGGTGGAGCTGCGATTCAGCCTCGGCCAGGCAGCGGCGGTAGACGTCTACCAGCAGCGGCTGCAGCTGGCGGCCACCGAGAGCCAGGTGCCGCTGGCGCAAGCGCGGTTTTCCGTCCTGCGGAACCTGCTCGCGGCCCTCCTCGGGCTGCCCGCCGGAAAAGCCCCACTCGAGCTGCCAAAGGCGCTTCCGGCGCTTCCGCCTCTGCCTCTTACCGGTCTGCCCGTGGACCTGCTGCGCGAGCGGCCCGACGTGAGGGCAACCCACCTGCGCATCCGGGCCGCGGACCACCTTCTGGGTGCGGCCATCGCCGATCTCTATCCCGCGCTCCGCCTTCGCGTGGCGGGAGGCTTTCAGTGGAGAGACATAGAGAATGTCTTCGACACCTGGGTCTACCAACTCGCTGCCGGCCTTCTCGGGCCCCTCTACGACGGGGGTCGCCGCCGGGACGAAATCGACCGCCGGAGAGCGATCATGACGGAGATGCTGCAGATGTACAGGGCATCGGTTCTGAGTGCCCTTCGCGAGGTGGAAGACGCGCTCGTTCTCGAGGAAAGACAGAAAGACTACCTCGTGGACCTGCAGGGACAGGCAGGCCTGTCGAAAGCGACTCTGGAGAGATCCATCTTCCGCTACGGCAGCGGTTTGAGCGACTACCTCCCGGTGGTCACCGCCCTGCTGTCGATGCAGAACATCGAGAGGACGGAGTTGTCGGCTCGCAGACAGCTCCTTTCGTACCGTCTTCAGCTCCACCGGGCTCTGGGCGGCGACTGGGCCAGGAGCCTCCGCCCCCCGGAGACGGGAGCACAATCGCAACTGTCGGGAGATATTCCATGAAAAGAGTCGTCAAGGTCGTGCTGTCGATCCTCCTTCTTGCGGCGGCAGTTTTGTTCGCGGCGCGCCTCATAAAGACGAAGCCCCAGGCCGGCCGGGCTCCGCGGATCGTCAAGCCGCCGATCGTAAAAGTCATTACCGTCACTTCCGGCGCGGAGAGGATCGACGTGACCGGCATGGGAACGGTCATACCGGCGAGGCTGCTCACGGTCCAGCCCGAGATATCGGGGAGAGTCATCGGCTATCACCAGGGGCTCACTCCGGGCGGCCGAGTGGCTGCGGGGGAGGAGATCGTCAGCATAGACGCCCGGGACTATGAGCTCGCGCTTGCGCAGCAGAGGGCGAACGTAGAACGGGCACGGGTGGAGATGCGGCTGGAAGCGGGAAGGAGATCGCTGGCCGAGGCGGAGTGGAAGCTCTTCGAGGGAGACGTGCCTTTCACCGAGGAGGGACGGTATCTTGCCCTTCGCAAACCCCAGCAGCGAAATGCGGAAATCAGTCTTGAGTCCGCAACGAGCGGACTCAAGAAGGCCGCGTTGAACGTAGAACGGACACGCATTGTCGCGCCTTTCAACGCCCTCGTCATCGACGAGGCCGTCGAGATGGGACAGCTGATAACACCCCAGTCGCGGCTGGCCACCCTGGCGGGCACCGATCAGTTCTGGGTGCGGGTCGCAATCCCCCCCGAGCGCATTGACTGGGTGAGATTCGAGTCCGGCGAAGGCTCGCCCGGATCGAGGGCGGTCATCACCCAGGAGACCTCCGGAGAGGCCAGGATAACCAGGGAGGGGAGGGTGTTGAGGCTGCTGGGGGACCTGGGATCGGCGGGCCGCATGGCGAGAGTAATCGTCGCCGTCGACGACCCTCTCGACACCCGCCGGGGAGAGCGCCTTCCTCTTTTGCTGGGAAGCTATGTGAGAGTTGAGATCGAGGGGAAGGAGTTTCAGGGGGTTTTCACTCTGCCGCGCGCAGCACTGAGGGAAGGCAGCAGAATATGGATACTCGACGGGCAAAGCAGGCTTCGGATCATGGAGGCGGAGATCCTCTGGAAGACAGGTGAGAGCGCCTATGTTCGCAACCCGCTCAGCGACGGGGACAGGGTCATAGTCAGCCGGCTGCAGACAGCGGTGGAGGGCATGGAGCTCAGGCTGGAGGGAGAAGAGCGTCCGTGAAGGGTGAGGTGTTGAAAGGGACGGGCGGGGCCATCTCCTGGATGGCCCGCAACCCCGTGGCGGCGAATCTTCTCATGGTCGTGCTGCTGGTCGGCGGTTTCATCATCCAGCGTCAGATCAAGCAGGAGGTCTTCCCCGAATTCGATATGGATACGGTGCAGGTCTCGGTGGCGTACCCCGGCGCCAGTCCGGAGGAGGTGGAGACGGGCATTCTCCTCGCCATAGAGGAAAGCGTGCGGGGCGAGGACGGGGTCAAACGCGTCACCTCCAGCGCCTTCGAGGGCAGCGGTGTGCTGAGGGTTGAGCTCATGCTCGGTACCGACCCGAACAAGGCCCAGCAGGACATCAAGAGCTCCATCGACCGCATAACGACGTTCCCCCGCGACTCGGAGCGGCCCACGGTGAGCCTGCTTTCGAACCGCCGGGAGGTGATCTCCTTTTTTGTCTACGGAGACCAGGAAGAGCAGCTTCTGCGAAACATAGCCGAAAGAGCCCGGGAGCAACTCGTTCGGCACAAGGACATCACCCTCGCCGAGCTGGCCGGCATCCGCCCCCTGGAAATATCTATTGAAATAGCGCAGCCGACCCTCCGCAACCTGGGCCTTACCCTTGACGACGTGGCCCGGATCGTCTCCAGCAGCGCCGTGGAGCTTCCCGGCGGCGGAGTGAAGACATCTTCGGGCGAAGTCCTTTTGCGCGTGGCAGAAAGGCGCGATCTGGGAGAGGAGTTCGCGGACATACCGGTTTTCGTCAGGGCCGACGGCGCCTTTGTTCGTCTCGGCGAGGTGGCGGATATTATCGACGGATACGCCGACACCGACCAGGCGACCCTCTTCAACGGCAAGCCCGCGGTGCAGGTGGTGGTTTACCGGGTCGGGGACGAGGGTCCCCTGGAGGTGGCCGCCGCCGTCAAGGAATACCTCGCCGCTCTTCGCGCGGAGCTTCCCGAAGGGGTCCACCTCGGCCTCTGGCAGGATTCGTCGGAAATATACCGGCAGAGGAT
>JAUWCW010000238.1 GCA_030609125.1 Candidatus Rokuibacteriota bacterium | reverse complement strand
AGGTGAAGGCCTCGACCAAGGTGGTCGGGAAATCCGGAAGAAAGGGGCTCTCCCTGGGCTACCACGGATCGAGTCTCGGCGGCCTGACCGGCAACATGGCGGGCTTCCAGAAGGATAACCTGGGCAAGGCCACCGAGGATGCCGTCGCCCAGGCGGTGCAGTTCCTCTCCGAGCAGCTCGAGAACATCCCCTGGGAGGGCACCGTCGTCCTGGTGAAACCCGACAAGCTGGTCATCAACCGCGGTTCCCGCGAGGGGGTTACCGAAGGCATGACCTTCGAAGTCGGCAGTATCGAGGAACTGGTGGATCCCGACACGGGTGAAGTCCTGGACGTGGAGCTGACCAGGGTGGCCATACTCAAGGTCACCAAAGTCAAGGAAAAGATCTCCTACTGCAAGGCCGTAGACGGCGGGAGCAAGGTTGCCAAGGGGATGAGCGTCTTCCCCGCCAACCGATAGCGGAAGGAGCCCTTGCCTGCCCCCCTGCCGGATCCGCAGGTGACCTCGATGACGACAGTCTGTGCATCGGGGGCAGCTCATCACGGCGACGGTGACGGTTGCGAACACCACCGGGGTACCAACCGCCAAACAGTCAAGGATCGAAGTCACCGTGATTGCAAGGAAGGTGAAACCGTTAAAGCAGCGCGACATAGAACGGCACCTCGGCAGCGGTTCGAATTCTTTGCGCGCCCGCCCGCCATTTTATCTCTGCAAAAACAATCACTTGCAAAATCAATTTCCGGACGATTTTTTATGCCTTTCTTATCAAAGGGTTATGAGTTGTAAAATGTGGCCCCCTGTGGATCAAGTCTTTTTAGCAGCCCCGCGTTAAACATCCAATGGATTTCAGGGTGGGAGATCGGCGTCACGATGGTTCCCATATTGGGAATCGGGGTCCGCATCCAATATAAAGTCCCTGAGTGAGGATTACGTAGAATCGGCTTTCCGGACCGCCGCCGCCGAGGCCTCCGCAAGAGGGGTCTAAAAGTATTGTCAGCCCCGGCGCATGCGGAGTACCATAATGCTGTGGAAGACCGACTGGAGACAATGATAGCGTCCCTGCGCAAGGCGGGGTACCGCATCACGCCGCAGCGTCTCGCCATCTTGAAGGTTCTGGCGGAGAGCGCCGACCATCCCGACGTCGGCGGTATACACCGCAAGGTGGGCCGTCAGTACCCGGCGATGAGCCTCGCCACTGTCTACAAGACAATCTCTCAGCTGAAAGATCTTGGTCAGGTTCTCGAGCTTGAGTTCAGCGGTATCGCAAACCGCTACGACGGGAAGAAGCCCTATGCCCACCCCCATGTCCTGTGCGAGTGCTGTGGGAAGATCGTCGATCCTGAAGTTCCAAATACGGAAAAATTTGCGGCCGACCTGTCCCGGGCAACCGGCTTTCGCATCCACAGCACCCGCTTGGATTTCTTCGGCACCTGCCCCACCTGCCTGCGCAAGGGCAAGTAAATATTTTTTTGACTTGAGGATAACGGTTGTCTATGGATAATCGTTATTGATAGATCCCATAGACGTCCTTAGGCAAAGGAGGGAGATCATGGCGAAAAAGAAACGACTGACGTTGACCACGACCGCGGGCAACCCCCTCGCCGACAACCAGAACTCCGTGACCGCCGGGCCACGCGGACCCCTGCTCATGCAGGACTACCAGCTGATCGAGAAGCTCGCCCACCAGAACCGCGAGCGCATACCGGAGCGCGTCGTACACGCCAAGGGCTCGGGCGCCCACGGCACCCTCCGGGTGACCCACAACATCACCCGCTACACCAAGGCGAAAGTCTTTTCGAGGGTCGGCAAGAAGACGCCGCTGCTCCTGCGCTTCTCCACCGTCGCCGGGGAGCGCGGCGCCGCCGACGCAGAGCGCGACGTGCGCGGCTTCGCCCTGAAGTTCTACACCGAAGAGGGCAACTGGGACCTCGTCGGCAACAACACCCCGGTCTTCTTCGTGCGCGACCCCCTCAAGTTCCCGGACTTCATTCACACCCAGAAGCGCCACCCCAGGACGAACCTGCGCAGCCCGACGGCGATGTGGGATTTCTGGTCGCTCTCTCCCGAGAGCTTGCACCAGGTTACGATCCTCTTCTCCGATCGGGGCCTCCCGAAGAGCTTCCGGCACGTGAACGGCTACGGCTCGCACACCTACAGCTTCATCAACGCCAAAAACGAGCGTTTCTGGGTCAAGTTTCACATGAAGACCCAGCAGGGGATCCAGTGTCAGACGAACCGGGAGGCCGAGGCGGTGGTCGCAAAGGACCGGGAGAGCTTTCAGCGCGACCTCTACACCGCTATCGAGAAGCGCGACTACCCCCGCTGGAACCTGCAGCTGCAGATCATGCCGGAGAAGGAGGCCGAGACCTACGGCCACAACCCCTTCGACCTGACGAAGGTCTGGCCCCACGGTGACTACCCGCCCATCGACGTCGGGGTGATCGAGCTCAACCGCAATCCCGAGAACTACTTCGCCGAGATCGAGCAGGCGGGCTTCAGCCCTTCCAACGTGGTGCCCGGGATCAGCTGGTCGCCCGACAAGATGCTTCAGGCGAGGGTCTTCTCCTACGCCGACGCTCACCGCTACCGGCTCGGGACGCACTACGAGATGCTGCCCGTCAACCGCCCCCGCGTCCCGGTGAACACCTACCACATGGACGGTTCGATGCGCTCCGATGCCCCCGCGGGGCCGGATGCCTACTACGAGCCGAACAGCTTCAACGGCCCCGTTCAGGACGAGCGTTTCCGGGAGCCGCCGCTCGCGATCTCAGGAGACGCCGACCGCTACGACCACCGGATCGGCAACGAGGACTACTCCCAGCCCGGAAATCTCTTTCGGCTCATGAACAAGAACCAGAAAAAGCAGCTTTTCAACAACCTTGCCGAAGCGATGGAAGGTGTGCCCATGAAGATCGTCCGGCGGCAGCTCGGCCACTTCCACAAGGCCGATCCGGCCTATGCCGCCGGTGTTGCCAAGGCGATGAAAATTGCCTGGAAGAGTCATGAGAAGGGATGAGCATCGTCCATCTCACCGAGCAGGAAGAAGCCCGCTACGCGGAGTTGCAGCAGTTTGCCCTTGAGTGCGCCCGCGATGGGGAAACAGCGACTCTCGAGAGCATGGTTGCCGCCGGTCTCCCCGTGAACCTTGCGGACGAACGGGGCAACACGCTGCTGATGCTTGCCGCCTACCGGGGACGGGAGGAAACCGCTCGTATGCTCCTGGCTCGCGGAGCCGAGGTCGACCGGCGCAACGACCACGGTCAGACGCCCCTTGGAGGGGTCGCGTTCAAGGGGGACCTGCCCCTCGTCGAGGCGCTGCTCGAGGGCGGGGCTGCCGTCGACGCTGACAACGGCGGTGGTCGCACCCCCCTCATGTACGCGGCGATGTTCGGGCACCGGTCGGTGGTGAACCGCCTTCTCGAGGTCGGTGCGGACCCGCATGCGAAGACCTTCTTCGGTCTTTCCGCCCCCAGGCTCGCCCGGCTTACCGGCGCCGTGCGGGGGATCTTCGCGCGCGGCCCCGGCTGAAACGGGGGGTGTTTGAGTTCCCGCTGCGGCCGAAGGCGGAATGGCAATTCGTATCTTCTTCTTCGGGAGAAAAACAGCGGCCGCAAACTCGGGATGAGGCCCGGCAGCCTGTCCCGGGGCCAGTTGAAAGATCCAGCAGCAGCGCGGCCATTTCGCAGTCCGTCTCCGACTGCCAGTGCTTGCAGGCGTTGAGGCGGTCGATGATCAGATCCTCGATACCGATGATCGTGCACTGGAGACCCGCCTCGAACTCGACTGTCTCTACGAGGCTCTCCTCGCCCGGCAGCGACGAGGCCGGCACCTCAACGGCCAGACCGAGGTCCTCCCGGACCCAGTACCTTCCGCGGCGCGAGAAACCGAGCTCCGTCAGTGCCGCGTCGAAACTGTCGGTCCCTTCCCCCTTTCTCTCAGCAGGCCCGTGATGAGTGCCGCCGTCAGAAGCTGCTTCTTCAGGGGTGATTCAGTCCCCTTGATCCGGGCAAGCACCATCTCCGTGTCCATCATGACGGATG
>JAUWCW010000335.1 GCA_030609125.1 Candidatus Rokuibacteriota bacterium | reverse complement strand
TAGGCAGGTGTACATGTGTAGCGTCTGCATGTACAGAGAGCATGTACAGTAGGACATATCCCATATCTTACTGATATAAGGCTGTATTTTCGCATCACCTCTCCGCTTGGTGTATAGGAAGTACATACATTTCCGTGTTTTTCAGCCCCGGATCGTTTTCCTCATTCGCGGTTTCAGTATCGTGTAACTAATTGATTATAGTATCTAATAGTGCACATCATGATGGTCTGCAGCGCTTATGGCACGGGACTTGCGATTATGGATGGTCAAGGAGTCGGGACAATGACAATGACAACCGGTGAGGTGAAAGCCATGGAGAGGGAGAGGGCCAGAGTTCTGGTTGTCGATGACGAGGAAGTGGTTCGCCAGAGTTATGAGCGTTCGCTCTCGGGCGTGAGTTGTGCCGTTAGCACCGCCCCGAGCGGGCAGGACGCCATCCGTGTCATGGAGGAGGCCCCGTGCGACGTGGTTCTGGTCGATATCCGGATGCCTGGTATGAACGGCATCGAACTGCTGCGGGAGATAAAGGACCGGTGGCCGGAGTGTGAAGTGGTGGTGATAACCGGCTACCCCACCATCGAGAGCGCCAAGGAGGCGGTCAGGCTGGGGGCTTTCAATTACCTGGCGAAGCCGGTGGGGCCGCGGGAAGTGATCGAGGTGGCGAGCCGGGCAATGATACACAAGGGGTGGTCGCTGAAGGAAGACCGCTCCGACGCGATGCATACGGACCGGGATGGATACCGGTATCCGTGGGAAAACTGATGACTGCCTTTGGCAGAAAGGAGGAGATGATCATGGCTGAGCACGCGAAGGTTCTGGTTGTGGATGACGAGGCGATTGTAGGGCAGAGCTTCGACAGGGTTCTGACCGGGAAGGGCTACGAGGTGAACACCGTTCCGAGCGGCGAGGAGGCCCTCAGGAAGATGGGCACCAACGGTTACGACCTGGTGTTCACGGACATCAAGATGCCCGGAATGGACGGTCTGGAGGTCGCCAGGCGTATCAAGGAGATGAATCCCTGGGTTCCTGTCGTTGTCGTCACCGGGTACGGAACGGAGGCCAACGAGGCGCGGGCGGAGGAGATCGGTGTTTCCGGTTTCCTGCACAAGCCGCTCTCTCCGGAGGTGATCGAGTCGATTACCAGGCAAACCCTCGAGGCGCACCCGGCGCCGGAGACGAGCGCGGAGCCGGTGACCGCCACGGCGGCGGTGGTGGAGGAAAAGGAGAACGTGGCCAGGAACATTGCCCTCTTCTTCGCGGCTCCCTTCATTGGTCTGGCCTACATCGTCGCCTTTCCCTTCGTGGGCGCCTACGCCCTTGTGCGCTGGGGCCTCAAGGCGATGGCTGCCGGCGATCGCCCCACCGGGAAGCAGGGCTAGAAAGCGATGAGTCGGCAGACGGGGGAGGAAGGAAAGGATATGTCCGGGACCGGATGGAGAAGGTGGGCGGTTCTGGCGGCGGTCCTGGCGGCGGTGTTCTGCAGCGCCGACAGGGCCGTCATGGCCGGTGACGCCGCCGCTGTTCTGACGGAGGAGGCGCAGGAGTGTCTCGAGTGCCACGAGGACGAGAGCCTCGAGAAGGATCTCACCGACGGGGAAACCCTTTCGCTCAACGTGGACGGTGGGATTTTCCAGCGCTCCGTGCACGCCGCGCTCGGCTGCACGGGCTGTCACCTGGACATCGTTCTTGAGGACCATCCGGAGGAGCGTGCCGTCGGAAGCCGCCGGGAGCACCGGCGGCGCATCTCGAAGTCGTGCGGGAACTGCCACTCCGCCGGTCGCCCCGGGGAGGGGCCGGCCCACGCCGCTCTTGTTTCCCAGGCGGAAGCGCCGGCCTGTGCTGCCTGCCACGCCTCGCACGCCCTCGAGAGCGTCGAGGAGTGGAAGGCGTCTCTCGACGACACGGACTACTGTCTCACCTGCCACAGCAAGTCCATCCGCACCACCCTCGGCAACGGCCTGTCCTTTCCCCTCACCGTGGACGAGACACAACTGCGCGGGTCGGTGCACATGGACCACGAGTGTGCCGACTGCCACCAGGATTTTGGCAAGGACGATCATCTGGTGCGCGATTTTGCCGGCAAGCGGGAGCACTCGCTGGAGCTGGCCGGCGTCTGCCGGGAGTGCCATGAGGAGATGTACGAGCAGTACGAGGGCAGCATTCACTTCAGCATGCTCGAGCGGGGCAACCTCGAAGCGCCGGTCTGCACCGACTGCCACGGGTCCCATTTCGTCAATCCCGTGGCAACGCTCGAGACCATCGCCGGCGTACCGTGCCGCCGGTGCCACCAGGAGATATTCGACTCGTACTCGCAGAGCATGCACGGGCAGGCCCGGGGATCGACGGGCCACCTGGACGCGCCGATCTGCGCCGATTGCCATCTTGCCCACGGGGTGCGGGCCGCTTCGTGGACCGAACGGTTCAAGGAGGCCTGTCTTTCCTGCCACGACGGCCTCGAGGAGGCCCACCGCGCGTGGCTCCCGAACGCGGGTCTTCATCTCGATGCGGTTGCCTGTCCGTCCTGCCACGCTCCCGAGGCGCAACGGCGCATCGACCTCGTTATGTTCGACCGCGCCGAGGGCCGGCCCGTGACGGCCGAGGACCTTCGCGCGTACCTCGGGAAGCAAAGCGCCCCAGGCGCCGGCCAGGCTGACAGCGTTCTGAGTGCCGGGGACCTCTGGCGGTACATCAGGGAGTCCAACCGGGCCGGGAAGGGAGGGCCGATCGTTCTGGAAGGGCAGCTGGAGGTGCGGACCGGGCTGGAGGCCCACCAGATGACCAGCAAGGGCGGCGCCGTGAACGCCTGTGCCACCTGCCACCTCAAGGGAGCGGAGGCCTTCGAGACGGTGACGATGTCCCTGGTGGACAGCGACGGACATGTGCGTCACGTCCTGATCGACGAGAAAGTCCTGGGCTCCATCACCTCC
>JAUWCW010000353.1 GCA_030609125.1 Candidatus Rokuibacteriota bacterium | reverse complement strand
CGAAGGTTGTCACCGACCCGGTTGGGACCGCCAAGGGCGTCTCGGCGGGCGTGGGCAGGATGTTCAAGCGGGTTTCACTTAAGGCGGGCAAGGCTGCGGACAAGGCCGGGGAGGCCGTGGAGGGTGAAGGGGAGACAGAGGGCGCGGCGAAGGCGGCCACCGGTGCAACCAAGGAGTTCATAGGCTACAACAGCGCCAAGCGCTCCCTGGCCCGCCGGGTGGGGGTCGACCCCTACTCCACCAACGAGGTCCTCCAGAAGGAGCTCGACCGGCTGTCCTGGGCGGCCTTCGCCGGGGAGGTCGGCATCGGGCAGACGGTCGGCAGGATCCCCCTCCAGGGAGAGATCTCGGCGGTGAGCGACATGGTCTGGGACACCCCGCCGGCGGACCTGGAGGTGGCCAACCGGGAGAAGCTGAAGGGGATGGGCATCCCGGAGGAGAAGGTCGATGCCTTTTACGATAGCCGCTGGTACACCCCGACGACCCGGACGGGCCTCGTGGTGCTCATGGAGGACCTGAAGGGAGTCGAGGGGCACACCCTCATCCTGGAGTTGGCGTCGGCCGTTGGGAATACGGAGCAGGCCGCTCTCTTCCTTGCCTCCCTGAGGATGCTCAGGGATTACCACTCCTCCGTCGAGCCCCTGGCGAAGATCCACGCCGAGACCGTGCTGCCCTGGGGAGCGACCGGGAGCGGGACCCTCGTCGTTACCCCCGCCGTCGATCACGTCGTCTGGACGAAACAGATGGCTGATAACGTAAGCACATCCTGGGACTACGTGCAGGGCGACGACTCCCTGAAAAACGTCGACCTGCGGATCGCCGGGACGCTGTCCGGTCGTGAGAAGAAGGAGCTGGAAGCTCTCGGCTGGAAGGTGAGGGAAAAGGCGCTGCCCCCCGCGAAAAAGAAGTGAACAGTGAAACAGAGGTGCCAGGCACCGGTATTCATGACGGGCCCTCAGCATAAACTCCGAGAGGGATCTGACGAACGACGGGTGATGTCAGAACCCTCTCCCCAGGAAGAAATAAAACGCGTCCATCCCCCCCTCGGCGTAGCCGTAGGCCACGTAGATAGGACCGAGAAAAGTGTCGAGACCGAGGAAGACGCTGCCGGCGGGGATGAAGGTGTTCAGCTTGATGTCTTCTTTCTCCTGCCAGGTGTTGCCGGTCTCGAGGGAGAAGCCGGCGTAGACGGGGACCTTCGGCGGGGCCGCGGTCTTTCCGGCAATCTGGCGATAGTACGTGACTGCCCCCAGTATGGCTTTCTGGCCGCGCAGCTGGTCCCTGCCCAGGCCTGAAATGTTGAAGAGACCTCCCAGGGCGAAGGTGTCCTGGATGGGCGCCCTTCCGTCAAAAACGCTGCCGAACATGCCCCTGAGAATAAAGGTGTTGAAGCCGATCGTCCGGGCGTGGGAGATGCGGCCGCCAAAGCTCTTGAAGTCCTTGTCCGCGCCGAACTCCTCGAGAGATACGAGAAGCGCCGCCCCGGCTCTCGTCCCTCTCCGCGGAAAGTTGAGACTGTCGAAGGTGTCGTAGGCGAAGCCCAGCCTCAGGCCGCCGCTGTCGAACTCGCTGCTGTCAAATATCTCGGGAGGGATGTTGAGGTCGTCCGGGTCGAGGAAGGGGGGGATACCGCCGATCTTGAGCTCCGCGTCGGCGGTTTCATAAAACGCGCCGAAACGCGCTTCCCCCCAGGATCCGAACTGCTTGCCCACATCGAGAGCGACGAGCCAGCGGTCCACGCGGAAGTTGGCGATCGCCGTCTCCTTGTCAAAGAGAAAGGCGGTGAACTCTTCGAACTCCAGCCTGGGGGCGATGAAATACCCCGAGAAGGCCCCGCCCAGGGGCTGGAAGAATTCGGTGATGAAGAAGGGTCGCTCGCCGACCTGCACGTCGGAGCGCCACTCCGCGCCCCAGCGGTTGATCTCCGTTACGGTGAGGCGGGTGCGGAAGTTGAAGCTGCTTCCCCCGTCCAGGTCGCTCTCCATCTCGAGGCCGAAGTTCAGGTAGTTCGGCCCCCATGACTTGCGGATGGTCCTGGCGAGAAGGCCCGTTTCGTCGCCCTCCCTCACGAGCGACGAATCTACGCGCTCGAAAATCCCCAGACCGTAGATCTGGTCGATGTCTTTCGTGAGCTCCGCGAAATCGAGGGGCTCGCCGGTCTTGACGTGCAGGCGGGAGGTGACGACATCCTTTGAGAGCTTGCTGCCGGTCTCCACGTTAACGAAGTCGATCGTGGGGGGGAGATTATCGGGGCGGCCCCGTGCCGACAGGTGGGCGGCGTACTCCTGCTCGGGGAGGGAGAGCGCGGCCAGGCTGGAAGCGGCCTCCCTGGCGGCAGTCTCGCCCAGGGGAACAGCCTCTCCCGCCCTGGCGAAGCTTCCCGACCCGATGCTGCCGAGGAGGGGCACGATGAGAACATCCTTCCCGCCGAGAGTGCTGATCTCGTACTCGGTGTTGCGCCTTGTGAGCAATCCCGTGAGCTGGGCCGTGATGCTCAGGGCCGACTGCAGCTGCTCTCTTTTCATCAGGGGGGTGCTGATGTCGATGGCGATGACGATGTCGGCGCCCATCTCCCGGACGGCCTCGACGGGGAGGTTGCTGGCGATCCCGCCGTCGACGAGCATCTTGCCGTCGATCTCCACGGGGGCGAAAATGCCGGGTAATGACATGCTCGCCCGCATCGCCGTCGCGAGGTTCCCGCGGTCGATGACGACCTTTTTGCCGTTGACGATATCGGCC
>JAUWCW010000304.1 GCA_030609125.1 Candidatus Rokuibacteriota bacterium | reverse complement strand
CCTCGTTCCAGCGCTCGCGGACGGCGAGATCCGCGACGGCCCGGCTCACGGACGAACCCGTGCCCCCCGAGCCGAGAAGGCCGCTCTTCCCCGCCTCCACGATGCCGGCGGGTGAGCCGAAACGGGCGAGGGCCCGGTGGTAGACAGCGGCCCTGAAACCGGGGATTGTATTCAGGGCAACAGCGATTTTCCGATGGTCTTTCATAGGCGGTGGACTGTCATGCCTCCAAAATAAAACGGTACTCTATACATCGGCGGCGGGAAAGTCAACGCAGGCGGAGAATCCTTCCGCCAGGGGGGCTCGGACGCCCGATGGGCCGCCTTGGGCTATAATGAGCGGCGTACGGAGAGGGGCAGGGGGTCATGGCAGGAAAGAAGAGAGCGCGGCTTTACCTCGTCGACGGGAACAACTATGTCTACCGGGCGTTCCACGCGATCCGGAGTCTGAGCAACTCCAAGGGGTTCCCCACCAACGCCGTCTACGGCTTCACCACGATGCTGCTGAAGGTGATCCGCGACGGGAAGCCCGATTACGTGGCCGTCGCCTTCGACAGCAAGGGGCCGACGACGAGGCACGCACTCTTTCCCGAGTACAAGGCGACCCGCCCCCCGTCCCCGGAGGAGTTGCTTCCCCAGCTTCCCGTCATCCGCAGCCTGGTGCGCGCCTTCCGCATACCCGTCCTCGAGAAGGAGGGGTACGAGGCGGACGATCTGCTGGCGACGGCGGCGAGGCTGGGAGTGGAGGCCGGTATGGAGGTGGTGATCGTCAGCGGCGACAAGGACCTTCTCCAGCTCGTGGGCGGCAGGCTGAAGGTTCTGGACACGATGAAGGAGAAGCTCTACGGCTCCGGGGAGGTGAAGGAGCGTTTCGGTGTCGAGCCCGCCCAGCTGGGGGACGTGCTCGCCCTCGCCGGCGACCCGGTGGACAACATCCCGGGCGTGAGGGGCATCGGCAGCAAGACGGCTCCCGAGCTCATCGCCCGCTACGGCTCTCTTGAGGGACTGTACGAGATGCTCGACGACGTTACGGGGGCGCGCCGCCGCCGCCTCGAGGAGGGACGGGAGGACGCTTTCCTCTCGCGGCGCCTGGTGGCCCTGCTCGACGACGTTCCCCTCGGCGCCTCCCTGGAGGACTTCAGGGCCCGCGAGCCGGACCGCGAGGCGGCCCTGGCCATCTTCAAGGAGATGGAGTTCACGCGCCTCCTGCGGGAGATCGCCGGCGCGGGAGGGGGGACGAAGCGCGAACGGCAGTACCGCCTCGTGTTCACGAAAAAGGAGCTGGCCGAGCTGGCGGCGGCCCTGAAGAAGGCCGGCGCCTTCGCCGTCGATCTCGAGACGACCCACATCGAGCCCATGCGGGCCGACATCGTGGGGCTGGCGTTTTCCGCCTCTCCCGACACGGCCTTCTACGTTCCCGTGGGTCACACCTACCTCGGCGCGCCGGAGCAGCTGCCGCTGGCGCAGGTCCTCGAGGTCCTGGGGCCTCTTCTGACCGATCCGGCCGTTCCCAAGTACGGCCAGAACATCAAGTACGACGCTCTCGTCTTCAAACGGGCGGGACTGCGGCTCGAGGGTATCGCTTTCGACACCATGGTCGCCTCCTATGTCATCAATCCCACCCGCCACCAGCACAACCTGACGGAACTGGCCCTGGAGTATCTCGACGAGAAAGTGTCCTCCTACGAGGACGTGGCGGGCAAGGGCAAGAAGCAGATCCCCTTCTCCCAGGTTGAGGTCGAGAAGGCCCGCGACTATGCCGGAGAGGACGCCGACGTCGCCCTGAGGCTCACCGAGGCCCTCCGGCCGAAGGTGGAGGAGATCTCCTGCTCCGAGCTCTACTACAACCTGGAGCTGCCCCTCGTGGAGGTCCTGGCAGCCATGGAGGAGAGCGGGGTCCTCATCGACACGCAGGCGCTGCGCGATCTCGCCAAGGAGACCGACGCGCAGCTTCAGGACCTCATGAAGCGTGTGTGGGCGATGGCGGGGGTGGAGTTCAACCTCAACTCTCCGAAGCAGCTGGGGGAGATCCTCTTCGACAAGCTGGGCCTGCCGGTGCTGAAAAAGACCAGGACGGGCCGGTCCACCGACGAGGGCGTCCTCATCCAACTTGCCGCCCGGCACGAGCTGCCGGCCGAGGTGCTTTCGTACCGCCGGCTGGCGAAGCTGAAGAACACCTACCTGGACGTCCTGCCGACCCTGGTGAACCCGGAGACGGGAAGGGTCCACACTTCTTTCAACCAGACCGTCACCGCCACGGGAAGGCTCTCGTCGAGCGATCCCAACCTGCAGAACATCCCGGTCCGGACCGACCTGGGACGCCGCATCAGGCAGGCCTTCATCGCCGCCCCGGGGAACGTGCTGCTTTCGGCCGACTACTCCCAGATCGAGCTCCGGGTCCTGGCCCATCTCTCCGGGGATGACGGCCTTCTCGAAGCCTTCCGCCGGGGTGAGGACATCCACGAGCAGACGGCGACGGCGATTTTCGGGAAGGCGGGGGGGGAGGTGACGGACGAGCAGCGAAGGACGGCCAAGTCGATCAACTTCGGCATCGTCTACGGCATGGGCGCCTTCGGCCTGAGCCGCCAGCTCGGCATCGATCAGGGCGAGGCCAAAGAGTTCATCGACCGGTACTTCGAGCGCTTCCCCGGCGTCCGCTCGTTTCTCGACGCCACCCTGGAGAAGGCCCGGATCGACGGCTTCGTCAGCACCCTCCTCGGCCGCAAGCGCTACCTGCCGGAGCTTGCCGCCCGCAACCGCAACGTCGTCCAGTTCGCGGAGCGGATGGCGATCAACACTCCCGTGCAGGGAAGCGCCGCGGACCTGATCAAGAAGGCCATGCTGGAGATCCACCGCGAACTCTCCCGCGGGGAAGGGAAGTGGGGATCCGCCATGGTCCTGCAGATCAATGACGAGCTCCTCTTCGAGGCCCCGGAGAAGGAGGTGGGCCGCCTTGCGGACATGGTGCGGGAGAAGATGGAAGGGGTCATGGATCTTGCCGTCCCCCTCACCGTCGATATCGGTATCGGCCCCAACTGGGACGCCGCCCACTGAGAGGGCGCTGAAAAACGCCCATCTGCGGCGTTGCATTCATCCCGCGTCACTGCGGCGTACAACAGTACGCCTCATTCCGCAGGATTTCATGCGCCTTGCACCTGGGCATTTTTGAGCGCCCTCTCCAGCAGGTGCAGTAATCCCTGCCTTCCGGCATGCATCAGGAATCTTGCCAAGCGGCTTT
>JAUWCW010000250.1 GCA_030609125.1 Candidatus Rokuibacteriota bacterium | reverse complement strand
GGTGTGGACATGAGGCGGAGCCGGTACTACTACGTGCCCGCTTACTATTACAGGTATTACGGCGAAGACAAGGGCAGCAAGAGGAAGGCAGGCTGAGGCAGCGACGCCCCATGAGGCCGATCACGACTTCCGAAGGCAGGTCGAAGAAATCGAGAAAGGTGCTGTTGGCGAAAACTACTGTATGACTCCTGTCGATTATCAATACGCCGTCGGGGAGCAGATCAAGATAGTTCATATCCATCTCCTTATCAGCCGGCCGCACTGCCCTCCGGCTGCTCCGAGCGCTTTGGCAGGCGAACGCGGAAGGTGCATCCGCCCGCTGAGTTGTCCTCGACCCATATCGACCCCGCATGAAGATCGACGATGCGCTTGGCGATTGCCAGGCCGAGTCCCGTACCCTTGACGCCCTTCTTTTCGTGCCGTTCGAAGCGGTCGAAAATGGCCTTCTTGAAAGCGTCGGGAATGCCCTCTCCCTCGTCCGCGAAGGACACGACCCAGTCCTCCCTCCCTTCCATGATGTTCACCAATACCGTAGTGTTTCGCGGCGAGTACTTGATAGCGTTCGAGAGGATATTCGAAAAGACATCCTCAATGAGCGGACTCGCCGTCAACACTGCCTTTCCCTTCGGATCAAACTCGATTGTCATGCTCTTGTCCGCCGCGTCAGGCTCGAACCGCTCGATAATCGGGGCCAGCACCCCGACCAGGTCCTGGTCGGTCTTCTCGATCTCTTCGACGCTCTCCACCCTGGCATACTTGGAGATGCTCTTGACCATTTCTTCGATCTTCCTGGCGTTTCGCTGGATGGCAGATCTCAATTCGGCTGCGTCTTCTTCTTCGCCCGAGTCGAGTATTTCCGAGCAACGCCTGATGACGCTCGCCGGGTTGAGAAGGTCGTGACCGATGATGTCGGTGAAGAGTACCTTCAGACGATTGGCCTCCTCGAGTTCCCCGGCATATTTTCTCAGGTCCTCTTCAGCCTGCTTTCGTCTGGTGATGTCCCGTGCGACGTGGACCACCTGGGCTATATTCCCGTCTTCGTTTCTTATGGGAGAGGTTGAAACCTCCACAAACACCTTTTCTCCATTCGACTGGTAATGAACGTGCTCCGCAACGGCGTGCTCTCCCTTCCTCAAGGTTTCCGTGAGCGGGCACACATCGTCCGGCGGGCCGCAGGGGTCAAGGCGGCGATGGGTTACCCCGTAACAGCTCTTGCCGATGACTTCCTCCTCTTTCAGGCCGTACTGTTCCAGGAACACCCTGTTGACGCCCGCAATGCTGAAATCCTTCACGTTGATGATGGACACGGCGTCATTCATGCTGTCCAGTGTCGTTTCGAAAAACTCCTTGGAACGCCTCAGGGCATCCTCGATCTTCGTGCGTTCGGTGATGTCCCGCCGCAGCTGCCTGTTTCCGCGCGTCGATTGAACGATGGCGTAGGAGGTGCCGCCTATGACGGACAGAACCGCCAGGGCAACGAGGAGCATCTGCCGGCGGTACGCCGCCTGCAGCAGCAGTCGCGGGCCCTCCTTCGGCGCCCACACGCCGACCGACCACAGCGCATTGCCCGCATGAATCGGCGAATACGCGATGAGAACCTCTTCTTCCTCCTGGAGGTACCTTCCGGAGGATTCGTCGAAGCGGCGGAACGAATACTCCGATTGTCCGGACGCTCCGGTGGACATCCTTTCAACAACGCTCTGAAATGCCGGATGGCCTCGCGCCTCCCGGAGAAGGTCCTTCCCGAAGAGGGCGCTGTCGGGGGCCCAGAGGACATGGCGCCTGTCATCCAGGAGATAGGTGTGTCCCCTCTTCGAGGAAGTGACGGGGGCGACAAACTTGCTGATCAACACATCCAGCTTCATCGTACAGATGAGGACACCGGCGATTCCGGCGGGCCGAGCCGCGGGATGCACGGTATCGGCGTCATCATACACGGGCACAGCTATCAGGACGCCCCGCAGTCCGGCGTCGGCACCTTTGAACTCGATAAACTCGCTGGCATACTTTGAGTTGAAAGAGGTGCTCCTGATGTCCTGGTAGTATTTTCTCCAGGAAAAATCCGCGCCTTCGAGCTGAGGGGCGGTCACGTTGTATTTCAAGAGGCCGTCAGCCGTCAGCAGACCGATGTCGTTCACGCCGAGCGTTTTCAATTCGCTGAACAGATTTCCCATGGCCTGCCTGGTCTTCTCCTCATCCAGGCGCTGAACCGCATGGTTTCTGCCCAGAACGCGCAGGTCCCTTGCGAGCGATTCGAGGTACAGCTCGATTCCGCTCGCCGTCTCCCTTGCCAGAACGAGCTGCCTCTGATTGAACTCTTCCAGGGCCGCCTTCTCGGTTTTCCTGTAGGACTGATAGCCCAGAAAGAGAAACAGCGCGACAAGGCAGAGGGAGAGGAGGAGGATGTTCCGTTGCCCTTTGGGTATCACGATTCTCAGTCCTCCATCTAGTCATCGAACCAGGAAAGCGGGCGGATCTCCTGACACTATTAATCTGTTATCCATTAGGACAAAAGTCAACTATCCGGAGGGGATATCATGCCCTGCCTGCGTGCAGCGGGCTGTCAGGACGGGAATGTGGACGTTGCCGTTCCTCAGGAGGGCTTCCCTCCCCCGCCCCGACGGCGGACAGCCTCCTCCATGATCTCGCGCAGAGGCCTGCCGCTGGCCTCCGCTATCCGGCGGCAGTCTTCGTACTCCGGCGCGTATCGTACTTCCTCACCGTCGAGGGCCGCGGTTTTCACCCGCACGCTGCCGTGCTCTGTTCTCACCTCCCTGATCTCCCGCCGGAGCTTCACCCTCCCCACACTGTAATGGCGGTACCCCAGGGTTCCCGTCTCCCGAAAGATCAGGGTGCCTATTTTCTCCGCGTTCCGGGCCTCCACGAGGGCTGTCAGGAGATGGCCGGGGCGCCCCTTCTTCATGACCACCGGGGTCACGTAAGCCTCCATGGCGCCCGCTTCTAGAAGCCGGGCCGTGAGGTAGCCGAAGATCTGGGGATTCAGGTCGTCCAGGTTGGTCTCGATGACGACCGCTTCCTCCTTTTGCACCCCTTCGTCCCTCTCGCCGAGCAGGATCTGCAGGCAGTTGGGTCGGGACGCATAATCCCTCTCTCCCGCCCCGTAGCCCGTCCCTGCCAGCCGCACGCGGGGAAGCGGCTCGGCGGGAGTGCACAGGTGGGTAAGCAGCGCCGCGCCCGTGGGGGTCGTCTTCTCTCCTTCCTCGCCGTCCGAGAAAAGGGGCCACCCTTGCAGGAGTTCCGCCGTCGCCGGTGCGGGCACGGGGAAGACTCCGTGGGACATCTTCACCTCCCCGCCGCCTACGTTCACCGCCGAGGCGTATCCCTCCTGGATACCGAGGTCCCTCCAGCCGAGAAGGACGCCGACCACGTCGACAAGGGTGTCCGGCGACCCGAGCTCATGAAAGTGGATCGTCCCCGCAGTCTTGCCGTGAACCGCCGCCTCCGCTTCGGCGAGACGCTGGAAGACGGCTTCCGCTTCGGCGATGACCCCTCTCTCGATGGAACTGCTCCGCAGCCTCTCCTTTACCTGGCCGAGCGTCCGGAGCGCCGGGCCCTTTCCCTTGAATACGGGAGTGACCTTGCACGCCCTGATCCCGCCCTTCGTTACCTCGCCGACCTGAAGGCGCAGTTGCGGCAGGGTGAGCGATTCCAGCCGCTTCTCGATCTTCGCGGCATCGGCTCCGAGATCGACGAGGGCGCCGAGGAGCATGTCCCCGCTGACACCCGACGAGCACTGCAGACGGGCAACCCGGCTCACTGAGATTTCTGCGGGGACGGCGCCGAGGGAGCACCGGCCGCCGACGCCTCGCCTTCCTCGGGCATCTGTTCGTGCAGTTTGCACAGGGCTCTGTAGATGTTTTCGATCATGGGTCCGTGTCCCGCCGCCTG
>JAUWCW010000352.1 GCA_030609125.1 Candidatus Rokuibacteriota bacterium | reverse complement strand
ACGGGTGGCTCGAATCCCGGAACGGGATGCTGCGCCTCACCGACGAGGGGCTTCTCTTCTCGAACGAGATCTTCGTTCACCTCTTTTAGAAGGGCTTCAGCGACGTTCTTTGCGCACATCTTCCTTGATGCGCTGGATGTGGCCGCGTCCCATCCCCTTGACCTCGCAGCCGAGCTCGAAATAGCGACGGATCCGGTCGTCGTCAAGGACGCAGAAGCAGTCGATGACGGCGCAGGGCTTGCCGACGGCCTTCACCACCCGGGCGGGATCGAGATCGAGGTACGGCTGGTGCCGGACCGCCAGGATGATCGCCTCCACGCCCTTCATCGCCTTCCACATGTCCTTCTCGATGCGCAGGTCCGACAGCTTGTCCTGGCGGTGGAAAAAACGCGCCCGGCTGTAGTCCGGGTGGGGATAGGTCTCCTGCGCCTCGAACTCCCACCAGTTCTCCAGGTAGGGGTCGTGGACCCGCATCTCGGCGCACATTTCCGTGAGCCGGCGCACGATGAGCTCCGAACCGCTGTAGCGGGTGTCCCCCACGTCCTCCCGGTAGGCCGCGCCGAGGAGGAGGATGTCCGCCGCGGCGATGGGGCGGCCCATGTTGCGCAGGGCATCGCGGGTGAGCTGGGCGGCGTGGAGGGCCCGTTTGTCGTTGATGTCGATGGCCAGCGGGGTGATCTTGAAGATGTCGTCCTCGAAGCCGTGAATGTGCTTGTAGGCCCAGACGCCGAGGCCGCCGTCCTTGGGCAGGCAGTAGCCGCCGATCCCGGGCCCCGGGAAAATCATGTTCGAGTGCGTCGGCCGGACCTTGATCGCCTCGATCACCTTCTTCAGGTCCACGCCGTTGCGCTCGGAAAAAAGCGACCACTCGTCGAGAAAGGCGAGAATCGTCGCCCGGTAGCTGTTCTCCACGATCTTGGCGGTCTCCGACTCGATGGGCCGGTCGAGGACGGTGAGGGGGAAATCCTTCGTGTTGAGGACCTCGCCGAGGAACTTCGCCACCTTCTTCTTCGCCTTCTCGTTCACGCCGCTGCAGACCCGCCAGAAGTCCCGGATGGATGAGACGTACTCCCGGCCGGGCATGACCCTCTCGTAGCTGTGGGCCAGGATGGGATCCGACTTGATGCCCCTTTTTTCGAAGGCCTTCTTCATGATCGGGTAGGCAATCTGCTCGGTGGTGCCGGGGGCCACCGTGGTCTCGATGAGGACCAGGGCCTCGGGGGGGATGTTCTCGGCGATAGTCAGCATCGAGGCCTCGAGGGCCTCCATGTCGGCCGACCCGTCGCGGCAGTCGCCGAGCGACTCCTTGAGGTAGTCGCACTGGACGTCGACAACCACCACGTCCGCCAGTTTCAGGGCGTCGTAGGTGTAGGTGGCCATGAGCGTCTTCTTGTCCTTGACGCAGCGGGCGATCATGACGTCCACCTCGGGGTCCTCGGACTTGACGGGCGAGAGACCGCGGTTGAGGAGGTGGATCTTCCAGTAGCTGCGGGGGCTCGGGCGCTGCATGCCGATGACGAACTTGCCGGGCCTTCCCTGCCGGTCGGTGCTGTCGGCGACGACGGCGGCCATGACGGCGCCGACAAAGCCGACGCCGACGACGACGACGATCTCGCGGCCCTGCTTTTTCTGCGCGGCGGCGATCTTCTTCAGGCGGCTGAACTCGGCCTTGTAATCTTCAGGCTGCGGCAGAGAAAACTTCTCTCCGGAGGGACTGACGGAATACAGCTTCTGATCCATTATTGTGCTCCTTCCCCGGTGTCGGTTTGTTCCGGCAATAAAGCACACTACCCCGGCGCGGTCAAGAAGCCCGGCCGGCCACTCTTCATCTCTCGTCGTTTACGATATAATCACCGCTGAAACACCGGGGCACAGGCCCCCGCAAAGGAGAAAACGATGAAAAAGACGTTCACGGTCCTCGCCCTCGCGGCGCTCCTGCTCGCGCCGGGCAAGGCGTTCACGGCACATCGGTCCATCACCGATCTGGTCCCGGCCGCCACCATGGCGGTGATCGTCATGAAAGACCCGCTCAGCCTGCCGGAGCGCCTGAGCGGCTTTTTCCTCGACGGTCGGGAGGAAGGAGCGGGCGCCCGGACCCCTCCCGCCGACGCCGGGAGCCTTTTTGCGCTCCTCGGCCTGGAAGGCATCCCCGAGGGGATCGACCCCGAGGGGCAGGTCCTCGTCGCCGTGCCGCAGTTCCCCTTCTTCCTCCTCGCCGCCTCGGTGAAGGATTATGACCTCTTCCTCCGCAGCCTTGCCGGAGATGACGGCGGAGGGGGGACGGGCACGCTCCCCTCGCTCATCCCCGGCATCGACACTGTCGTTATCGGCGGCAAGCCCATCTTCGCGCGCCGGGAAGGCGCCTACGCCCTCCTCTCCCCGATGCCGCTGCTCCTGACACCACCGCCCCCGGAGGCCAGCCTCTCTCATCTCCTCGGCCCCGACGAAAAGGCCCTCCTCGACGGAGGCGACCTCTACCTGCGCCTCGACATGGGCCTCCTCATGACCCTCCTGGAGCCTTTCCTCCAGCAGGGCCTCGCCACGCTCGGGGAGAAGGCCGCCGGGCAGGATCCGCGGGCCAACCCCGCACCGGGAATGAGCAACGCCGACGTCGGGAAGCTGCTTCAGGCCGAGACGGAGCTGCTCATGATGGGCCTGCGCCAGGTGAAGTCCGTCAATGTCGCCGGCGCCCTCGGCAAGAAGGGCCTCAGCATCGGCACCGCCTACCTCCCCCACCCGGGGACCGGCTTC
>JAUWCW010000099.1 GCA_030609125.1 Candidatus Rokuibacteriota bacterium | reverse complement strand
GAGGGCCTGGAGGCCGTGGGGGAGAAAGCGCACCCGGGCGTCGGTGGAGAGGCCCTTCGCGCCGGCGAAGACCTGGAGGCTCACGATGTCCTCGCGCAGGGCGATCACCCTGGCCGTGGATGTCTCGCCGTCGATGTTCTCCACCACGGCGAGGTCGCCGAGGCCGATGCCCCGGGCTCTCACGCGGCAGACGTCGCCCACGATGTCGAGAACCTGAGTGTATTCGACGAGTTCGTTGAGCATGGCCCCCACCTTCTCATTCGGTGAAAGTTGCCTGATTCGCGCCACCTGAGGTATACGCAAAACCAGCGAAATACGGACCCGTCATGCGCACCAGGCACGCACATCCAACACGAGCCTTTAACAGTAAAGTAGTGCCCGAGGCGGAAGAAGGCTATTACACTTTAGTGGTATGTGAAGCCCATAGACATTTCCCTTTCGCATGACAACCCGACCCTCCCCGAAAACGCCTACTAACCGTGCCTATATGACGTAATTATCACACGCACCGGGCTCTGGCAATCCGGAGGAACGGTGGAAAAGACGAAAACCGGGCCGGTCAATCAGATGGGTCTCCACCTCCGGCCATCTCCGGCGAGCAGCGCGGCGGCGGCGGGGCCGTCGGAGCCAGCGGCGTAGTTCGGGAAGTCCTTCGGCGGTTCGGCACTCCAGGCGTCGAGTATGGGCTGCACCACCTTCCAACCGCCCTCGACACCGACACTCTGGCGAAAGAGGGTGGCGTCGCCGCACATGCATTCGTAGATCAGCGTCTCGTAGCCGGTGCTCGGGGCGTCGCCGAAGTAATCCTCGTAGCAGAAATCCATCTCCACACTGTCGAGCCCCATGTGCGCCCCCGGAACCTTGGCGCCGAAGCCGAACTCGATCCCCTCGTCGGGCTGGATGCGCAGGACGAGCACGTTGGGCGGCAGCGTCTCCACCGTCGATCCTCTGAACATAGCCAGGGGAGGCCGCTTGTACACCACGGCGATTTCGGTGCGGCGCCGGGCCAGGCGCTTCCCGGTGCGGAGGGTGAAAGGGACTCCTGTCCAGCGCCAGTTGTCTATCATGAGCCTGACGGCAGCGTAGGTCTCCGTCACCGACCCGGGAGCGACACCGGGCTCGTCCCGGTAGGCGGGGAGGATTGCTCCGTCGGCCCCCTTCCCCTCCCCGTACTGCCCTCTCACCGCCACCGCCGGCACCTCCTCATCGGCGATGGGCTTGATGGACCTCATAAGCCGGACGCCCTCGAGGCGGACGGCGTCGGCGTCGAGAGAGGTGGGCGGCTCCATGGCCACAATACCGAGGAGGACGAGGAGGTGGTTTGAGATCATGTCCCTCAGGGCGCCCGCCTGGTCGTAGTAGCCGGCGCGCCCCTCCACGCCAAGGGACTCAGCGACGGTGATCTGGACGTGGTCGATATATTGGCGGTTCCAGAGCGGCTCCGTGGTGCTGTTGGCGAAGCGGTAGGCGACGATATTCTGGACTGTCTCCTTGCCGAGGTAGTGGTCGATACGGTAGATCTGCTCCTCCCCGAGGGACTTCAGGAGAGCGCCGTTGAGGTCGCGCGCCGACTGCAGGTCCCTTCCGAAGGGCTTCTCGACGATGACGCGGCGCCACCGCCCGCCCTCCTCTGCGGTGAGCCCCTCTTCGGCGAGACGCGCCGGGATCTCGGCGAAGAAGGCCGGCGGCGTGGCCAGGTAGAAGAGGACGTTGCCCCCCGTCCCCTCCTGTTCGTCGACCTTCTCGATCAGGGCCCTGAGGTCGCCGTAGGACTCCTGATCCCTGAAGTCCGCCCTGAGGAAGTGTATGCGCCTCTCGATATTCTTCCAGACCTCCTGCGACAGTTCGCCGCTCACCATGTTCCCGATCTCGGAGTCGAGATACTCGCGGTAGCTCTCGCTGGTGTGATCGTCGCCGCCGACGCCGACTACGGCGAAGCGCTCCGGCAGGAGCCCCGAGAGGGAGAGGTAGTAGAGGGCCGGCACGAGCTTGCGCTTAACGAGGTCACCCCCGCCGCCGAAGATGACCATGACGCAGGGGGGGGGCGGAGGCGCTTTTGACGGCCTGTTCTTCCTTCTGCTCTCGATGCCGCTATTTCTTTTCATGGTGCCCCCATGACCTGCCCGCGTGTATGTCCAACCCTTTTTTCAGTTTTGTGGTCTTCATTTCGCGCCGGCCACCGCTTCCGCCGCCAGGTCGGTGATGCGCCGCCAGTTTCCCGTCGCCATCGCCTCGGCGGGGACGAGCCAGGAGCCGCCGACGCAGGCGACGTTGGCGAGAGCAAGGTAGTCGCGATAGTTGACGGGGCTTATGCCGCCGGTGGGGCAGAAAGTGACCTGCGGGAAGGGCCCGCTGATCCCCTTGAGGGCCTTCACTCCTCCGGCGGCTTCGGCGGGGAAGAACTTCAAGTGGTCGTATCCGTGCTCCATCCCGGTCATCAGCTCCGAGGCGGTGGCGATGCCGGGGATGAGGGCTATGCCACCACCGTCGGCGGCCTCGAGAAGCCCCGGGGTGAGCCCTGGGCTGATGGCGAAGCGCGCGCCGGCAGCCTCGACAGCCGCAAGATCGGCCGGCGTCACCACCGTGCCGGCGCCCACCATCGCCGCGGGGACCTCCTGTGCTATTCGCCTGATGGATTCGACGGCCACCGGTGTGCGCAAGGTGACTTCCAGCACCTTGACGCCGCCGGCGAGAAGAGCCCCGGCGAGGGGCACGGCGTGATCGGGGTCGTGAATAACGATCACCGGCACCACCGGCCCGGCGCCGAGCACCTCCGCCGGTTCCACCTTCCACTCTTTCCCTGCCCTCATGGTGCGCCTCCCTCCCGCCGGGTATTCACTCCCACTCCTTTGCAGGGGTGACGTGGCAGCTTTCGTGGACATAGCTGAAAAGGGCGCTGCCCCCTTCTTCCGCCCCCATGGTGCTCGCCCGCAGGGGTGCGAAGATCTGCCTCCCCATTCCCGTGCGGTGACTCTCCAGGTCCGGCTGGACGTATTCCCGCCGGGCTAACTCTTCCCCGTCCACCGCCAGCTCGAGCACTCCCTTCCCGGCATCGATGCGGATGATGTCGCCGTCGTGCACCTTGGCGAGCAGCCCGCCGCACAATGCCTCAGGCGTCACGTGGATGGCCGAGGGCACGCTGCCCGAGGCCCCGGAGAGGCGGCCGTCGGTGACCAGGGCCACGCGGCGGCCGCGGTGCAGCAGGACCGAGAGGGGCGTGATCAGTTTGTGAAGCTCCGGCATGCCGATGGCCTGGGGCCCCTGGAAGCGCACCACCGCCACCAGGTCGCGATCAAGTTCACCTCTCTCGAAGGCTTTGACGAGGTCGTGCTGATCCTCGAAAACCGCCGCTGGCGCCTCGACGACGGTGTGTGGTCCTTCCTCGAGGGCCGAGGTCTTGATGACGGCGCGGCCCAGATTGCCGGAGAGGACCTTCAGCCCGCCGCTCTCGTCGAAAGGCTTCCCCACGGCGGCGATCACCTCCACGTCTCCGCTCCGGGGCCGCTCATTGAGCCAGACGGCCTCGCCGTCACTGAGGGCGAGAGGCCGGCAGTATCTATCCAGGCCGGGGCCGACGACGGTATCCACGTCCCCGTGGAGGTACCCGCCATCGAGGAGCTCGCCGATGAGCACGGCCATGCCCCCCGCCTCCTCGAAGGCGTTGATGTCCCCGGGCCCGTTGGGATAGATGCGCACCATGAAGGGGACGGCCCGGGACAGGTCGGAGAAGTCGTCCCAGTCGATGCGGATACCCGCCGCCCTCGCCACGGCCACCAGGTGCATCGTCTGGTTGGTGGAGCCGCCGGTGGCCAGCAGGGCGACGATGGCGTTCACCACCGCCTTCTCGCTCACTACCCGGCCCAGGGGCGTGTAGCTGTCTCCCCCGAGTTCCGTGGCGCCGACGACCTGCCTTGCCACCGCCCGCGTCACCGCCTCCCGCAGGGGGGTGCCGGGGTTGACGAAGGAGGCGCCCGGCAGGTTCAACCCCATCACTTCGGCCAGGAGCTGGTTGCTGTTGGCGGTGCCGTAGAAGGTGCAGGTGCCAGTGCTGTGGTAGGCGGCGCACTCCACTTGGAGCATCTCCTCCCGGTCGATCTCTCCCTGGGCGAAGCGCTCCCGCGCCGCCGCCTTCTCGCGGTTGGAAATGCCCGTCGGCATCGGCCCTCCCGGCACCAGGATCATGGGGAGGTGGCCGAACTGCAGCCCCCCCATGAGCATTCCCGGCAGTATCTTGTCGCAGATCCCCAGGAGCAGCGCCCCGTCGTACATGCCGTGAGAGAGCCCGATCACGATGGAGAGGGCGATCACGTCTCGGCTGATGAGGCTGACATCCATGCCCGGCTCGCCCTGGGTGACGCCGTCGCACATGGCCGGCACGCCGCCGGCGACCTGCGCCACTCCGCCGGCGGCGGCGACCTCTTCCTTGAGGAGGGCGGGATAGTGCATGTAGGTGTGGTGGGCGGAGAGCACGTCGTTGTAGGAGGTGAAAATCGCGATGGCGGGGCCGTCGGTTCCCTGCATCACCGCCGCTTCCCCTTCTGTGCAGACCGCCATGCCGTGAGCAAGGTTGCTGCAGGGCAGCCGGTGGCGTCGGGGGCCCTCCCCCCGCGCCTCTTCGAGACGGGCGAGATAGGCGCTACGGTTCTTTTCGCTGCGCCGGACGATCCGGTCCGTGACTTTCGCGACGATGTCATTCATCATTGTTCTTCGGGCCCTCCCCGGCCGCTCCTTCGATGGGTTTCTGCAGGTCCCGACTGACCGCTTCGCCGGGACGGAGGGTGAGTTCCTCGCCGCAGTGCTCGATCACCAGGTCCTCTCCCTCCTTGAGGGCGTAGGTGACCCCTTCCTTCCTGATGTCCACTTCAAGGAGCCGGCCCCTGACGGTGAGGTGAAAGTTCAGCAGGCAGGTCTTCTCCGGCAGCCGGGGACGGAAGGAAATTCGTCCGCCCCAGTCCCGCAGACCGGCGATGCCGTAGACGACGGCCATCCAGGTGCCGCCCATGGAGGCGATGTGAACACCGTCCTTGACGTTGCCGCCGATGTCGGCCAGGTCCATGAGGATGGCGTAGCGCAGGTAGCGGAGCGCCTTCTCCTCGTAGCCGAGCTCCCAGGCGAGGATGCTATCGATGCAGGCGGAGAGGGAGGAGTCGCCCGTCGTCAGGGGGTCGTAGAAGTCGAAATTCGCTCTCTTCTGCTCCTCGGTGAACTCGTGGCCGAGGAGAAACATCGCCATGGCCACGTCGGCCTGCTTGATGACCTGGTAGCGGTAGATGACGAGGGGGTGGTAGTGGAGGAGGAGCGGGTACCGGTCGGCGGGCGTGTTTTCGAAGTCCCAGATCTCCTTGTTGAGGAAGTCGTCGTCCTGGGGATGGATACCCTTCCCTTCGTCGAAGGGAATGTACATGGAGTCGGCGGCTCTCTTCCACTCCCCGATCTCCTCCTCACGGAGCTTCGTGTCGTGCACCAGGGCCGCGTAGCGCTCCGGGTCGGCCCCCTTCATCCTCTCCACCGTCGCCACGGCGTACCAGAGGTTCTCCCGGGCCATGAGGTTGGTGAAGGTGTTGTTGAAGGTGCCGCTCTGAAAGACCGGCAGTCCTTCCTCGAAGGCCCCCCGCATCCCGAGGTAACCGTTGCCGAGGGCGAAGATCGTCTCGTTCTGGGCGAGAAACTCCGGCGCGTACCGCTTCTCGACGAGGCGCCACTCGTCGTTGGGGTAGATGTGTTCCGGAGGAATGAGCAGTTCCTTCTCGATCATGATTCCTCTTCCTCGCCCTTGCCTATCAGTTCTCCCAGGTCCTCCACCACGATGTCGGCGCCGTGTTCGGTAAGGACACCGGGATCCCCCTTGTGGTCCACGCCGATGACGAGACCGAACCCTCCGTCCCGTCCCGCCTGCACCCCCGAGACGGCATCCTCGACGACGACGGCCCGGGCCGGCTCGACGCCGAGAAGCTCCGCCGCCTTGAGGAAGGTGTCGGGAGCGGGCTTGCCGGCGAGGTCCATTTCCCCCGCCACCACGCCGTCGACGCGCGCGTCGAAGAGCTCCTCGATGCCGGCTGCCCGAAGGATGGTACGGCAGTTCCTGCTCGCCGAGACGACGGCGGTCTTCACGGGTATCCGCCGGAGCCGCTTCACCAGTGCCACCGCCCCCTCGAAGACCTCGACCCCCCCGGACTCGATCGCCGCACCGACGAGCTCGTTCTTGCGGCTTCCGAGCCCGCAGACCGTTTCCCGCTCCGGGGGGTCGGAGGGATCGCCCCAGGGGAGGTCGATGCCCCGGGAGAGGAGAAAGCTCTGCACGCCGTCGTTGCGGAGCTTCCCGTCGACGTAGTGGACGTAATCGGCGCCGATGTCGAAGGGGGCGAAGGGCTCGCCGGTCTTTTCGGACCGTGTCCGCAGATATTCGTCGAACATCTCCTTCCAGGAGGCGGCGTGAACCTTCGCCGTCGCCGTCAGCACGCCGTCCATGTCGAAGAGAACGGCGTCGAACCGTTCCCGGGACAAGGGAAAAGCCTTACGCTCGGCACTCATGGCTTCCCTTTACCTCCCCCGATTCCATCCACCACCCTCTTCGTCTCCTGGGCGATCCTCAGCTCCTCGTTCGTCGGTACCACCAGGATCCGTACCGGGCTCGCCTTTGAGGCCACGTCCCTGATCTCCCCGGAGGACCGGCCGTTCCTTCCGGCGTCGACGGAGATGCCGAGCCCCTCCAGGCCGCGGCAGCAGAGGGCGCGGATCTCCGGGGAGTTCTCACCGACGCCGGCGGTGAAGACGAGGGCCTCGAGCCTCCCCAGGACGGCAAGGAAGGCGCCGATGTACTTCTTCACCCGATAGGCGTAGACCTCCACGGCCGTCGCGGCCCCCTCGTCGCCGGCGGCCCGCCTCGCCAGGATCTCCCGCATGTCGATCAGACCGCAGAGCCCCTTCAGGCCGCTCTCCCTGTTGAGGAGGTCGTCGATCTGCCGGAGGGACATGCCGAGGTGGTCGGCGAGGAAGAAGGGGAGCGCCGGATCGACGTCGCCCGACCGGGTGCCCATGACAAGCCCGGCGAGGGG
>JAUWCW010000069.1 GCA_030609125.1 Candidatus Rokuibacteriota bacterium | reverse complement strand
CCACCCGCGCCGCGTCATCCCCGCGGTAGACAAGAATGCCCTCGGTAACCACACGCCCCTGCATTACCAGTGGGAGCGTATTGAGGGCCCTCACGTCGCTATCAACTCCAGGGCGAAGACGGTCCGTAGCGAGGCCGATCGCCACCTCATACCGCTGATACTCTTCCAGCGGAACATCCCCGGCGAACAGAACCGCCAGGTCCAGGTCGCTTCCCGCCCAGGCATCCCCTCTGGCCACACTGCCGTAGACGTAGGCACACACTACCGGGAACCGTGCGAAGACCTCAGTCCCCTTCTCCGCCAGGATACGCGCCATGTCGTCACTGGCTTGATGCCTCATGCCTTTTCCCTGCTTCATCCCTGACCGCACACGCTTCAAGGCGACATTCGTCTGGCACGATCCCGACGAAAGAAACCTGTTTTTCAGTATATCAGATGCCGGCTGCCCCCCGACCCCCCCGATCATCCGCCTTCAAGCAGCCGGGGCCCGGAAATGAAGGATCCAGGATGCGTCAGATCGTGGGGTTTGTGCTGAGGACGCGTCAGATCCCTCGACCTTGCTCGGGATGACAGGGTGGCGGCCGCAGGCTGAAGCCTGCGGCTACCGCGTTCAGCCCCGGCTGTTATGCGAGGTCGCGGCCTTCGATGATGGCCCGGGGGTTGTCCTCGACGAGCTTTCGCGCCGCGTCCTCGCCGACAACCGCTGCGGCCGCCCTCCTCCCTTCAGAGAGCACGGGCGGGCGTTCGTCGACCCAGTGCGCGTCGGTGGCGAGGAGGTGCACCCAGCCTTTTTTCAGCATCCTGACGGCGCTCCGCAGGCACCCGGGGCCGAACTCGCCGGCGAGGCTCCCGGCGGTGACCTGCACCAGGGCCCCCTTTTCGATCATCGCTCCCAGCTTCCGCTCCCGTCCGTGGAGGGTCTCTATGCGCTCCGGGTGGGTCACGATCGGGACGATCCCTCTCTTGACGAGTATTTCAACGAAGTATTCCGAGTTGGGCGGGATGACGTGGTAGGGGAACTCCAGGAGGAAGTAGCGGCCGTTTTCGTTGAGGGTGAGGACATTCCCGCGTGCCAGGTCGGGCCTGATGTGATAGTCCCCTCCCCCGACGATCTCGAGGGGGAGGCCGGCGTCCTCGAGACGCTGCTGCAGCTCCTCGACGGCCTCGAGGATGCTCTCGATGCTGTTCGGGTAGATTTCGCTCACGTGGGGCGTGGCCGCCATCGTGGTGATGCCGTCGTCGACGGCGATGCGGCACATCTCGAGCGCCTCGTCCCAGTCGCGGGCGCCGTGGTCCAGTCCGGGGAGGATGTGGGAGTGCAGGTCGATCATGATTTTCGTAAACGGGCGGCAGGCCCCGCTTGTTATCCCTTATTGCGCATGAGCTTGTGCTCGATGCGCTCCTTTTCAGAGAAGATGCAGCCGCAGTAGTTCTGGCGGTAGAGGCCGGTTTCACGGTAGCTGCGGCCCCCCTCTTCCCAGCCGGGGCGCAGGTCGCGGTAGAGAAAGGGGACTCCCTCCTCCTTGCCGATGCGCTCGCCCGCCTCGCGCAGCAGATCGTGCTTCTGGTAGACGCTGAAAAGCAGGGTCGTCGAGAAGGCGTCGGACTTGCGGCGCCGTGCCTCGCGGGCCGTGGAGCGCAGGCGCAGCTCGTAGCAGTGGCGGCAGCGCTCGTCGAGGCTGTCGATGACGGCGATGAAGTACTCCTCGGGGCGGTAGTCCCGCGCGTAGTCGATGTCGATCCCCAGGTCCGACTGGTAGCTGCTGAGCGCCTCGGAGCGGCGCAGGTACTCGGAGAAGGGGTGGATGTTGGGGTTGTAAAAATAGCCCCTCACCTGGAAGCCCTCTTCCCGCAGTGCCGGCACCGACCAGGCCGAGCAGGGCGCGCAGCAGATGTGAAGGTAGAGGTTCTTCATGCCCTTCAGAAGAGCTTCGCCTGCTCCGAGCCCTGGGGGGGGGTGCGGTCGAAGTGGCGGTAGGCCTGCGGGGTGGCCACGCGGCCCCGGGGGGTGCGCTTGAGGTAGCCCTGCTGCAGAAGGTAGGGCTCATAGACGTCTTCGATGGTGTCCCTCTCCTCCGAGAGCGCCGCTGCCAGCGTATCGAGACCGACGGGGCCGCCGCCGAACTTCTCGATGATGACGAGCAGGAGGCTGCGGTCCATGGAGTCGAAGCCGACGCTGTCCACTTCGAGGCGCGCGAGGGCGGCGTCGGCGACCTCCCGGGTGATCCTCCCGCCGTGATCGACCTGGGCGAAATCGCGCACGCGCCGCAGGAGGCGGTTGGCGATGCGGGGCGTGCCGCGGGAGCGCCGGGCGATCTCCTCGATGCCGTCCTTTTCGTGGGCGACGTCGAGGAGGACGGCGGAGCGCTCCAGGATCCGGCCGAGCTCCTCGCTGCTGTAGAAGCTGAGACGGTTGACGACGCCGAAGCGGTCGCGTAGGGGCGAGGTGAGAAGGCCCGCGCGCGTCGTCGCCCCCACCAGGGTGAAGGGCGGCAGGTCGAGCTTGACGGTGCGGGCGCTGGGGCCCTGGCCGATGATGATGTCGATCTTGAAGTCCTCCATCGCCGGGTAGAGGATCTCCTCCACGACGCTGGAGAGGCGGTGGATCTCGTCGATGAAGAGCACGTCGTGGGGATCGAGGTTCGTCAGGATCGCCGCCAGGTCGCCGGCGCGCTCGATGACGGGCCCGGAGGTGGAGCGGATGCCGGCCCCCATCTCTTTGGCGATGATGTTGGCCAGCGTCGTCTTGCCCAGGCCCGGGGGGCCGTAGAGGAGGCAGTGGTCGAGCGGTTCGCCCCGCTCCTTCGCGGCGGCGATGAAGACCTTGAGGTTGTCCTTGATCGACTCCTGGCCGACGTACTCGTCAAAGCTCGTCGGGCGCAGGGTGTTCTCGTACGGGACGTCCTCGCTGACGCGCTCCGGCGTTATGGCTTCGTGGTGTTCCATGAGAATGCGATTTTAGCGCAGATCAACGGCCAAGTACAAAAAAGAGAGGGGAACATATCTACTTCCCCCTTTGGCAAAGGGGGATTGAGGGGGATTTGATGACCCTCTTTCGGACAAGAGAGATTCGTTTCTTATGGCCGGCTGCGGAAGAAGTCTACCGTTTCGACGAGGCCTTGGTCGAGGGAGTAGCGCGGGCGGTGGCCGAGGTGCTTGCGCGCCGCGGCGACGGAGGCGAGGGAGTGGCGCACGTCCCCGGCGCGGGGGGCGGCGAAGACGGGCTTGATCTTCGTGCCGATGATCCCGTTTAGGACCCGCACCAGCTTTAGAAGGCTGTAGCGGTCCCCGGCGCCCACGTTCACGGCGACGCCGCCGGCCTCCGATTCGGCGGCCCTGATGTTGACCTCCACGACGTCGTCGATGAAGGTGAAGTCGCGGGTCTGCCGGCCGTCGCCGTAGATCACCGGCTGCTCTCCCCGCAGCAGGCTGGTGATGAACTTGGGGATGACCGCCGAGTACTCGGACGTCGGGTCCTGGCGCGGCCCGTAGACGTTGAAATAGCGCAGGCCGACGGTGCGCAGGCCGTAGAGGCGGTCGTAGACCTTGCAGTACTTCTCCCCGGTGAGCTTGCTGACGGCGTAGGGGGACATGGGGGTCTCGGGCATGGTCTCAACCTTCGGCAGTGTCGGCGTGTCGCCGTAGACGGAGGACGAGGAGGAGTAGACGAAGCTCTCGACGCCGTCGAGACGGGACGCCTCGAGGAGGTTCAGGGTGCCCACCACGTTGACCTCGTTGGAGGAGACGGGGTCTTCGACGGAGCGGGCCACCGACGGCAGGGCCGCCAGGTGAAAGACCGTGCGCGCCCCTTCCACGGCCCGGCGGCAGACCGGAGCCCGGCGGATGTCGCCCCGGATGATTTCGACCCTGTCGCGGAAGTCTTTTACGTTCTCTTTCTTCCCGGTGGAGAAGTTGTCGAGCACCCGGACTTTCCAGCGGCGCCTCAGGAGCTCGCGGACGAGATTGTTGCCGATGAAGCCTGCGCCGCCGGTGACGAGGGCGAGTTTTTTTCGTCGTGCCATGGTTCCTCCCCGGTTCTTTGAAGCTAGAGTTTGACCACCTTTTTCAGGGGCCGGATGCCGGCGTTGGCGACGGCGTTGCGCGTGTCTATCACCAGCCGCGATGCCTTGACGATACCCTTGTAGTCGAAGTCGGTGTGGTCCGTCACGATGACCACCGCGTCCGCTTTTTTCAGCAGCGACGCGGTCGGTTTCCGCGAGCGGAAGGTTTTCGAGCCCAGCGAGATCTTCGGCACGAAGGGGTCCGAGTAGGAGATGGCGGCCCCCGCCTTCTCGAGAAGAGCCATGACGTCCAGGGCGGGCGACTCGCGGGTGTCGCTCACGTTCTTCTTGTAGGCCACGCCGAGGATGTGGATCTTCGATCCCTTCAGCGGCCTCCTGCGCTCGTTGAGCGCCGCGGTGATCCTCTCCACCACCACCTGGGGCATTCTGCTGTTGATCTCCCCGGCCAGCTCGATGAAGCGGGCGTTGAAGTTGAGGGCCTTGAGCTTCCACGACAGGTAGTGGGGATCGACGGGTATGCAGTGCCCGCCCAGTCCCGGCCCCGGGTAGAAGGGCATGAAGCCGAAGGGCTTGGTCGCCGCGGCGTCGATGATCTCCCAGACGTCGAGCCCGAGACGGTCGCAGATGAGGGCGACCTCGTTGACGAGGCCGATGTTCACGCTCCGGAAGGTGTTCTCCAGAAGCTTCACCATCTCCGCCGCCTGGGGCGACGACACCTGCACCACCTCGCTGACCACCGCCTCGTAGAGCGCCTTCGCCGCCTTCCCGCAGCTGGGGGTGTAGCCGCCGAGCACTTTCGGGGTGTTGTCGGTGTGGTAGGAGACGTTCCCCGGGTCGACCCGCTCCGGAGAGAAGGCGAGGAAAAAATCGCGCCCGGCCTGCATCCCCGGCGATTCGAGCTCCGGCAGGAGGACCTCCGTCGTCGTGCCGGGGTAGGTGGTGCTCTCCAGTACGACGAGCATGCCCGGGTGAAGGTGGCGGCGGACCTCTTTCACCACCTCGACGATGAAGGAGATGTCCGGGTCGCCGGTCTTGCGCAGGGGCGTGGGGACGCAGATGCTGATGGCGTCGGCGGACTTCAGGGCCCGGAAGTCCGCCGTGGCCCGCAGCGTCTTCTTCTTGACGAGAGGCCGAAGGGCCCCGCTCGCCACGTCGGCGATGTAGGAGACCCCGCGGTTGACACTCTTGACCTTCGCCGGGGAGACATCGATGCCGGTTACCTTGAAGCCCGCCTGGGCGAACTCCACCGCCAGCGGGAGGCCGACGTATCCCAGACCGATGACGGCCACCCGGGCCCGGCGGCTTTCGACTTTTTTCGTGAAATCCTTCAGGGCTTTCTTACCGCGCATACTCACAGGTCCTCACAGTGTCCACGGAAGTTCGGATTAATTGATGAAAACGGGCTGAATTCTAACATTTTATACAGGATCTCCACAACTGCGTGGGAAATTGAGAGGTGTCCGTCAGGACGACGACGCGTGGCCCGTTATTTGCTCAGCAGGGTGAGGGCGCCGCGGATGAGGGCTTCCAGGCCCGTGCCGCCCTGGCGGGCCGCTCCGGCGACGGCCTTTTCGGCCTCCTTCCTGCGGTAGCCGAGGTTGACGAGGGCAGCCACGGCGTCGTCGACGGACCGTTTCTCGTCGCCGCCGAGGCCGGGGTCGATTTCCGGGGAGGGCGCGTCATCGGAGGCGGCTATCTTGTCCCGCAGTTCCACCACCATCCGCTCGGCGGTCTTGACTCCGACGCCGGGGACGGTCGAGAGATGAGCCACGTCGCCGTTGACGATGGCGCGGCGAAGGTCCTCTCCCGCCATGCCGGAGAGGATGTTCAGGGCGAGCTTGGGGCCGATCTTGCTGACGGTGATGAGCTGCTCGAAGAGGGTCTTCTCCCGCGAGTCCCGGAAGCCGTAGAGATAGATGGCGTCCTCGCGCACACCGGTGTACACCTCGAGGGTGATCTCCCCCCCCTCCTCCGGCAGCGAGTAGAAGGTGGCAAGAGAGACGTGGAGGCGGTAGCCGACGCCCCCCGCGTCGAGAATGATCTGCTGGGGGCTCTTGCGGGCGAGCCGTCCCGTGAGACGGCCTATCACCGGCGGCCCCTCCGCGCTCCGGCGGGGAGGGCGCAGCGGCGCGCCCGGGCCGTCACCGCGTGGCCGGCGTGACAGAAGGCGACCGCAAGGGCATCCGCGGCGTCCGCCGAATCGGGCTCCTCGGTCATCGTCATGAGGCTCGGGAGCATTTTCTGTACCTGCTGCTTCTCGGCCTTGCCGTAGCCGACGACGGCCTGCTTGACCTGCAGGGCCGAGTACTCGAAGACCGGCAGGCCCGCCGCGGCGGCGGCGAGGATGGCGGCGCCCCGGGCCTGGCCCAGCATGAGCGCGCTCCGGGCGTTCTTGTGATGGAATATGTCCTCCACGGCGGCGGCCTCCGGCCCGCAGCGGCCGATGACGTCGAGGAGGGCGTCGTTGATCCTGCGCAGGCGCACACCGAGGTCGCCCTTGCCCGAGCGGACCGTCCCCGACTCGACGACGCTGTGGCGCCGCCCGTCGACCTCGATGATGCCGTAGCCGGTGGCGGTGAGGCCGGGGTCGATGCCAAGTACCCGGAACATGAGGACGGTCCCTGCTCCCCCGCTACATGTCTTCCATGACGGAGGCGTCGATGTCGAAGTTGGCGGCCACGTTCTGGACGTCGTCGTGGTCCTCGAGGGCCTCCATGAGCCGAAGCATCCTCTTGGCGTCGCTCCCCTCCAGCCGGACCGTGCTCTGGGGGATCATGCTCACCTCCGCGAGAACGAGAGGGACACCCTCCTCCTCCAGGGCTTTCTTCACGGCCTCGAAGACGGCGGGGGCGGTGGTTATCTCGAAGTTGCCGTCCTCCCGGCTTATGTCGTCGGCGCCGGCCTCGAGGGCGAGCTCCATGAGCTCGTCTTCGTCGGCCTTGTCCTGCTCGACGAGAAGGACGCCCTTTTTCTCGAACATCCAGTTCACGCAGCCCGTCTCGCCCAGGTTGCCCCCGTGTTTCGCGAAGGCGTGCCTGATTTCGGCCACGGTGCGGTTGCGGTTGTCGGTGAGCACCTCGACCAGGACGGCGGTCCCGCCCGGACCGTAGCCCTCAAAGCCTCCCTCCTCGTACGACTGGCCGGGAAGCTCGCCGGCCCCCTTCTTGATGGCCCTCTTGATGTTGTCCTGGGGCATGTTCTGGGTCTTGGCGGCGAGGACGGCGGTGCGCAGCCGCGGGTTGCCGTCCGGGTCGCCGCCGCCCATGCGGGCGGCCACGGTGATCTCCTTGATGAGCCTGGTGAAGATGCGGCCCCGCTTGGCGTCGGTGGCGGCCTTCTTGTGCTTGATACTGGCCCACTTGCTGTGACCGGACATGTTCGCTTACCTCCGCTGCGAAAGGGGGCAGACCTTCTCTTTCGCAAACAACCGGGGACGATCCCCGATCATTTTGAAAAGCGGTCGATCTCGAAGCCGCCGGCGCCTTTGCCGGTGTCCCGGCGCCTCGTCAGGGTCTCGACCTTGTCCCTCTCCTTCTCCCAGGTCAGGTCTTCGGTGGATTCGATGCCCTTGATCTTGAGGGAGAAGTCGTCGGGGTTGGTGCACTGTTTGATCGCCTCCTCGTAGGTGATCAGCTCCTTGCCGTACAGGTCCATCAGGGCCTGGTCGAAGGTCTGCATGCCGTACTGCGAGCGGCCGGCGGCGATGATGTCGTGGATCCCCTTGGTCCGCTCCTTGTCGATGATGCACTCCCGGACGATGGTGGTCGCCACCAGGACCTCGACGGCCGGCACCCGGCCTCTCCCGTCGGCCCGGGGCACGAGGCGCATGGAGACGATGCCCTCCAGGACGGTGGCGAGCTGGAGGCGGATCTGCTGCTGCTGGTGCGCCGGAAAAACCGATATGATGCGGTTGATCGTCTCCGTCGCGTCCGAGGTATGCAGCGTGGAGAGGACCAGGTGCCCCGTCTCGGCGGCGACGAGGGCCGTGGAGATCGTCTCGTGATCGCGCATCTCACCGACCATGATGACGTCCGGGTCCTGTCGCAGGGCGTGGCGCAGCGCGGTGGAGAAAGAGTTGGTGTCAAAACCGACCTCGCGCTGGTTCAGAAGGCTCATGCGGTCGCGGTGGAGGTACTCGATGGGGTCCTCGATAGTCATGATGTGCGCGTTGCGGGTGTTGTTGATGTGGTCGACCATCCCCGCAAGGGACGTCGACTTTCCGCTACCCGTGGTGCCGGTGACGAGGATGAGGCCCCGGGGCTCGAGGGCGAGGTTCTCGACGATCTCCGGAAGATTGAGCTCCTTGATGGACAGGACCTTCATGGGAATAACGCGGAAGACGGCGCCCACCGTCCCCCTCTGCTGGTAGATGTTCACCCGGAAGCGGCCCAGCCCCGGGACGCTGTAGGCCATGTCGAGGTCGTGGTTCTTTATGAACTGCTCTTTCTGGTTGGGGTTCATGATGCCGAAAATGGTGTCCATCATCCACTCCCGCGAAAGACGCCCCATCTCCTGCAGGGCCGTGAGGTGCCCGTCTATGCGCAGAACGGGAGCGACACCGACCTTGAGATGAACGTCGGAGGCGAGCTTCTCGGCAGCCACCTTGAGCATTTCATTGAGCTGCATGGTTCCTACTCCTTCCTATCCCTCTTTCTTCGGCCTTCCTCTCTTCGGCGCCGACTCATCCGGTTCGGGCGCCTCGGGCGGCGGTTCCACCCGGGGCTC